>JAUJON010000010.1 GCA_030447595.1 Thermosynechococcaceae cyanobacterium YX3bin19 | reverse complement strand
GTTGAGTCACTAACTGGCTCAAATTAAGCGGTAAGTTCTGAGTTACAGCCCAATCATTAAGCGCTTGTAGCTCTCGACTCCCAGAATCAATCCAACCGGGCAATAATTTGGCACTCTCACGCAACTGCTCTAAGAGCAAAGGGATTAATGTGATGCCAGCAGCAATCAAAATCACCAAGGTTAGCAAGAAAACCAATAGCACCGCGTAGTTCCGTTTTACTTGGCGTTGTTGTAGAAACTGAACCGGGTAGTGCAATACGAAGGCCGATAAAGCCGCTAAGGTAAAAATTGTTACTAGCGGTTGAAAAAACTGTAAGGCTTGAAGCGCCAGCCAACCGTTTACCACAATTAGCGGGAATGGCAAACCTACCGCCAACCATTGCTGTACTTTATTCGGTGCCGCCATACGCCTTGCCGCCTAACTCGATGGATTTGAGGTGAATAAAAGGCTAGAACCGAAATTCTCTTTTTGGCTCAGCTAATTGCTCGGCAATAGATTGCTCCTCACAGCAGCTTCGCCCGTTTAACCCTTTAAGAGGGTGAGGAATTTTATAGATCAACTTTCTGCCCATCAGATGCGCCGGAGTTATCGCACTGGCTCGATTACTGAAAATGAATCAAGCATTATTCTACTTGTTGTTGTGCCCTAATCTCGTTTAGTAGCTCTTCATCAGAGTAAATGCTTTTCCAGTCTCCTGATAACTGAAGCCCCACGGACTTAGCCCCGCCACTGGGTATCCAAACTATCCAGTAAAGTAACAAGGTCGTGAGTACCACCCATCTCTAAACTTATGTCATGCCGATCTTTGAGGTGATCGCCTGCTCCACAATTTCAGCTGCTTGTTTCACTCCTCCTGACTGGCGAATCGATTGCTGGAGTCTCAAAGCATTCCTGGCGTAAGAATCCTCGCTGAGCACCTGCTGGATCGTTGCCCGGAGTCTGGGAATGCTCAGGTGGTTTAAGGGAATCATTTCTCCCGTCCCCGTCCACTTGATGCGGGCTGCGTTTCCTGGCTGTTCATAGGTAATGGGGATGGCAACCAAAGGGACCCCGTTGCTGAGGGAGTCTAATACGGTGTTGAGTCCCCCATGGGTAATGGTCAAGCTGGCTCTAGCAATAACTTCCAGCTGAGGAGCATAACTGACAACTAGTGGGGAACCGGGCAGTGCTTGCACCGCTGCTGGATTCATCCCGCCGCCAGAGGAGAGAACTAGTTGCACATCCAACCCCTCACAGGCTGCGGCAATAGAGTAAAAAAGCTCCTGTTTGCTACTTTGTAAAGTTCCTAGAGAAGCGTAGATTAGGGGTTGCCCAGTCAACCGCTCGAAGGGAAAAGGAATTGGCTGGGAGGAGCAGTTGCGGAATGGGCCAGTGTAGTGAAAGGACTCTGGCAAATTTGGGCAGGGAAAATCAAAAGTAGCAGGCTGTTGGCTAATTTGGGCAAGTCGAGAGCAGGAGAGGCTAAAGCCGTGTTTAAGCGGTAGCCGCCACTCCTGACGATACCGGTTGAGAACTTCCTCGATGGGTTTACTATTGCGATCCAACAGATGATAGGCAACTAGGTTGCGTAGGCGTGCCCCGCAGCTATTTTGGTAGCTCCAGGGAGTAAAGAAGGGAGGCATAGCTGCTTGGCGGTGGATCGCCTGAGCACAGCATAAAGAAACAAAAGGGATACCGAGAAATTCCGCTACCGCTTCACCTGCTGGTTCAAGCTGATCGACCAGTAGGGCTTCGATTCCTGCCGCTTGGATGGCACTAGGGGCATCTTGGCAGAACAAAGCAGTGACCTGTTGGCAAAAGCTGACAGAATAATGCAGTGATTTCAGCCCACTTGATTCACCAAGCTGCTGAAAAGTTCCAGTCAATGAGCCAAGCTGGTCACCGCATAGCCCGATCGCCCGAAAGCTTAGCCCTTCTGAGCACACTTTCGCTTCTAGATCAGGTATTTGCAGGAAAGTGATGCGATGGCCTCGCGATCGCAACTCTTGCCCCAGGGCTATCAGGGGATTTAGGTGCCCCGCTAGAGGTGGGCAAATGATGCCAAAGTGGGTCATATCAGAGATTTGCTACTGATCGCAGCTGAGAAAACCTACAACTCGAGCTGATCACTGGTTTTGGTTGAACCAAAAATGGAGCACTCCAATCGAGTGTTGAGTAGGCCTTTCCCTTATTGAAGAGCAGCTTTGAGGCAGTAGCATCCTCCCTACAGTCCCTCCTATCCATGCACTAAGGCTGATATGTGATGAAGCCAACTTGTATTCCTGGATACAAAGTTAGAGGACATCATGAATCATTCCCATATGGATTCTGTAACACTAGCGATCGCTAGGTTAAGCCCAACCCACGGCTGTGACTATGAAGCTGGGCTTTTTCCTGCCAGGCTTAAGCGCAGAATCAATAGAGAGCCGTGGGATATTCCTTACCGGTTCTGGAAGATTACGGAGGTATCCCAACCCACCTGTAGGAACCAAGATATTCCTAAGCTGAATCAAGGCTGATTCTCGACTCACTAACAGGGTTAATAGGCTTGAGCAAAACGTTTCTGCTATGGGGGATGAGCTGTGATCAAACTCAAGTAGATTTAAGCCAACCATCTGAGACTAGTCTCTATTCACCTATAAAATCTAACAGGCAGTTATGAGCAAAGATTAATTCTGTCAATTCACAGTCTTCAAAGTAGGTGCAAATGACCCGTGTAATTGGTTTAATGAGTGGCACTTCTGTCGATGGCATTGATGCAGCTTTGGTCGAGCTTACTGGCACTGAGCGGGATTTGCAGGTTAAGCTCTTAGCCGCAGAAACCTACCCTTACCCTGCAGACTTAAGGACAAAGATTCTCTTAGTCTGTGGTGGCTCAGCCCTATCAATCGCGGAATTGGCGGCTTTGGATGACGCGATCGCCGGTGAATTTGCTCAGGCAGCCCTGGCAATTCAGGCCGGGTACCCGGCAGCGGAACTCATTGGCTCCCACGGTCAAACCGTCTACCATCAACCACCGGTCGGTCGGACTTTAGCCTATAGCCTCCAACTGGGCCGCGGAGCCGCGATCGCCCAGGCTACAGACATTGCAACTGTAAGCAACTTTCGAGCTGGAGATATCGCCGCTGGCGGCCAAGGTGCCCCCCTGGTCTCGCGCATTGATGTCTGCCTACTGAGCCATCCTATCCACAGTCGCTGTGTGCAAAATATTGGCGGCATTGGCAATTTAACCTACTTACCACCTAGCAGCACAGAGGTAAGCACTGGCGTCAAGGGTTGGGACACAGGTCCGGGTAATGTCCTGCTCGATCTCGCGGTGCAGCAACTATCGGGTGGAACCCAAACGTACGACCAGGATGGAGCCTGGGCAGCAACAGGTACGCCCTGCTCCGAACTCGTTGACCAGTGGTTACAGCATCCGTTTTTCCGGCAACTTCCCCCTAAATCGACGGGGAGAGAACTCTTTAGTCCAGCCTACTTGAAGACTTGTATGGCCGATGCAGCGGGGTACTCACTTAGCCCTGCAGATCTACTGGCAACCTTAACTGAGTTGACCGTTGCCTCAATCGTGCTGAACTACCAATTTCTACCCCAATGGCCTGATGAAGTGCTGTTGTGTGGCGGTGGGAGTCGTAATACTTATTTGAAACAGCGCCTGCAAGCATCTTTAGCACCTAGCTCTGTCCTGACGACTGATGACGTAGGCCTGAGTGCAGACTACAAGGAAGCGATCGCCTTTGCAGTCTTGGCTTACTGGCGACAGCATGGAATTCCAGGTAATGTACCAAGTGTGACTGGAGCGCGGCTTGCAGTACCTTTGGGGGAACTTTACCTAGCAAACTAAGCATTGTTTGCCTAGGGGGGGTGTGTTTTCGCGAGAGTAATGCCCAACCTTACGCTTTAATTGCCGTCAAGAGTTCTCGATACACTCGCTGAAGATCCGCGAGTTGGTAATGGGCATTCAACCCACTGGGATTAGGCAGTACCCAAACGACTGCACCGTGCAGCGAATCGCCCTGCCGTCCCATCCCGGCCTGCGGCTGATTGAAGGCGGTCCGATAGGCACCAAGTCCCAGCACCGCCAGAAACCGAGGCTGGTAGTGCTGGATTTTGGCTGTTAACTGTTGTTGACCTATCTTGAGTTCTTCAGCGTCTAATTCATCAGCCCTTGCGGTTGCCCGTTCCACAATGTTCGTCAGTCCATACCCCAGTTGCAGGAGGTGATTATCTTCATCCGGTGTCAGCGATCGCTCCGTAAAACCTGCCCCATGTAAGGTCTTCCAGAAACGATTTCCCGGACGGGCAAAGTGATGTCCTACTGCTGCACTATAGAGGCTGGCATTAATGCCGCAGAACAAGACTTCTAGATCAGGCGCAATGATGTCTGGAACGGTCTTACCAGCCGCAGCGCGAATCTCGTCTTTGGTAGGTTTATGCAGAGTCATTCAGACGTTCCACAAAAGCTCGATGTTCTGGGGTTCGTAAACCGGACTGCAAAGCTGCTAAAAGTTCAGCCCGCTTACCTTGTCGCAGGGCATCCATAGACAACCACAGGCCGGGGAACACTTGACTGCGGATAATCCCTTGCTCGTCTGGATCTAGAGAAATGTACCGGCCTGCTTGAAGACTAAACCAATCGAGTCGATTTTCATAAATCTGCCAGACGATATACTCCTGCACCCCATTTCGGCGGTAGGCATGAAGTTTGTCATTCAGATCGTAGGTAGCACTGCTGGCGGCAATTTCGGCAACGAGTTCTGGTGCACCCTCAATGTAGTCATCTTCACTAATTGAGGAACGACCACCTACCTTTGGCTCGATGCGCAACAAGGCATCCGGCTGGGGTTCATTATCGGCATCGAGACGAACCGTTGTATTGTCCTGTAAATCAGTGCCGGGTGTAGCTATCCAATAGGCTCCTAACCAAGCCATGAGGGCTGCATGAGGTCTACCATGTTGATTGGCCCGAACAGGGGAAGCCACGTAAACTACTCCTTCAACCAGTTCTGCTTTTTGAATATGGGACGCTGCAGTATAGCGACGTTCAAATTCTTGACGAGTGAGGCGATCGCCACTTTCGAGCGGAGGTGGATTAATGGCAGAACTTAGAGTCATTAGGGTTGAAGGAGCTAACCTGCTATGTCAATCCTAAGCGAAGGTCAATTGCTCAGTATAGTCAGTCTTGAATCCGCGATGACCTACAGCCAGCTGTAGACCATTGCCCCCTTGGACAATTCATTTAAGCACCTGCGTTGACAGAAGTTCTTAACCTGTCCGGCGTAGCCAGCCAAATATCTGCTTAGCTGATAGGTTCAGGGGTATTCCCTCTAAAGTAGGCAGCGGATCATCCCCAGTTAGCAAGTCCGGTAGGCGAGCAGGCTGATAAGTGAGGACAGAGCGTTCATTGGGATCAACTAGCCATCCCAACTGGCTTCCGTGTTTTAGACAGTGTAGGAGATTGCCTGTTACTCTAGGGCGTATCTGCAAACTCAAAAGAGACACTAGATGTAGTGGAAAAAAAAGGTGAGGATATTGAGTATTCTATATCCTGATACCAACCGGAGTAACTTCTCATGCCGCTACATCGTGGCGACCTAAATGATGCTCAATGGCAAAAACTTTACCCCTTGCTGCCGACCAAAGCACGTACTGGGCGACCTGCTGCTGACCATCGAGCAGTAATCAACGGCATTTTGTGGATTCACCGCACAGGTGCGCCGGGACGATTTACCTGCTCGTTATGGGTCACGCGGTACGGTATCAAGCCGCTTCTATCGTTGGCGCTCCCAAGGCATCTGGCAGGAGATTCTAAATCGCTTGCAGCAGAGCGCCGATGCCGCAAATCAAATTGACTGGGAAGTACATTTTATTGATAGCACTATCGTCCGCGCTCACCAACACGCAGCGGGAGCAAAAAGGGGAACTGAATACGGGACAACAATCGCTCAGTGTTGAGCTTCTTCAGCAGCAGGAGGCACTCGGACGCTCAAAAGGCGGCTTCAGCACTAAAATTCACATCCAAGCCGAAGGCATGGGCAAACCGATGCAGTTTGTCTTGTCGGAGGGGCAACGTAGTGATATCAAAGGATTCGCCACTCTCAATACTGCACTGAAGGTCAAGCGTACTGGACGGGGAAACCGAAGCAACGTCCTCGTTACTTAGTGGGTGATAAAGGCTATGACGCACAGATGATTCGCCGTACCTTACGCCGTCAGCACACTACACCGGTTATCCCCAAGCGCAAAAATGCTAAATACAAACCCCGCTTCAATCGCGGACTTTACCGAGAGCGCAACCGCATTGAACGGCTGATTAATCGGATCAAGCAGTTTCGTCGAGTAGCTACTCGTTATGAAAAAGAGCCGAGAACTACTTGGCAATGCTGGTGATTGCGGCGATTCTCATCTGGTTGAAATAGCTCATTACGCTATATCCAGACTTTGCAGATACGCCCTAAGCTCACCAGAAGACGGCGATAACTTTGGTAATACGATAGACAGCATATGCTCCGTTCTGGTGTAGTGGTTATGCCGCCGCAAATCACCTAGGCGACAGGTTGTGTGCCATGATTCAAGAAACCTGATTTGCGGCATGAGGGAAAAGCTATGACCATAACTACAGAAGCTATTTATGAGCAGGGAGTACTCAAACTATCTCAGCCAATTCCACTAGCTGAAGGAACTTGTGTTGAAGTCATCGTCATTGCAACTAAAGTGCCTGAAAATAACACTCCTGGCGAAATTTTAGCAAAGATCGCTGCTTTGCCTTTAGAGGGAGACAGAGGTGAATTCTCTGGTCGAGATCACGATAAAATCCTTTATCCTCGGTCAAATACAACATGATTTTTGTAGACACCAGTGCTTGGTTTGCTAGCGTTGTTCCTTCGGATACCGATCATCAAACTGCCTCTAGGTGGGTTGCTCAAAACACTCAACCTTTGCTGACAACAGACTACGTCGTAGATGAAACTCTAACTCTCCTAAGAAGTCGCAGTGAGACTTTAAGAGCAATCAACTTGGGTGAGGCATTCTTTTCAGGTACACTTGCAACCCTCTATTACTTGACAGAAGACGATATTCAACAAACTTGGCAGGTTTTTCGTCAGTTTTCGGATAAGGATTGGAGTTTCACGGACTGTACCAGTCGAGTTGTGATGAGTAAACTTAGTTTGACTGATGCATTCACCTTTGATCATCATTTTCGCCAATTTGGTTTTGTCAGCATTGTGCCTTGAAAATTGAGCATTCTACTCATAATGCCTTACTAACTAGGCCTTAACAGAGAACTTCTGGCTACTAAAGTACTACATCTCGCAAGTAGGTTCCCGCTACGCCCCTGTATATTACCCTGTAAGGATCTGGCTGAAAGACTTAATAGTCGCGTCATAGCGATAAGACGTTCTGGGGGCGATCGCGTAGTATCCCGAGGGGAATCAAATCCAACTAAACACCTGCTCAGCCGTCAGCTCCAATGGGATAGCCTGCGGGATGGGCAAGTGATCGCAAGCAATCAGTTAAGTACTGCATTATGATCGCGTAGCATGCCATAAGCGATCGCCTTACACCTTAAACTTCTCCGTGATTCGCTCCATCGCCTCCTCTACATTCTCCCGGCTATTGAATGCTGAGATGCGGAAATAACCTTCCCCAGCAGCACCAAAGCCAGAACCGGGAGTTCCGACCACATTGCAGGTGTGCAACAGCTTATCGAAGAACTCCCAGCTAGAGAGGCCATGAGGCGTTTGTACCCACACGTAAGGAGCGTTAACACCGCCATACACTGCTAGTCCGGCTGCTGTTAGTTGTTGCCGAATAATCTTGGCGTTTTCCAGATAGAAGCTGACCAGTGCCTTGGTTTGTGCCTGTCCTTCCTGGGAGTAGATCGCCTCGGCTCCGCGTTGGACAATGTAGGATACACCATTAAACTTGGTAGACTGGCGGCGATTCCACAGCTTCCAAAGTTCCACGTCGGTACCATCAGATGCTTTTGCTGTGAGGGTCTTTGGTACAACGGTGAATGCACAGCGGGTACCGGTAAATCCGGCATTCTTAGAGAAGGAGCGAAACTCGATCGCGCAATCTCGCGCCCCTTCAATCTCATAGATGGAATGGGGGAGTTCTGGGTTGGTGATGAAGGCTTCGTAGGCGGCATCAAAGAAAATGATCGAGCCATGCGCCTTGGCATAATCTACCCACGCTTGGAGATGGGCTTTCGTTGCGACTGCTCCCGTGGGGTTGTTGGGAAAGCAGAGGTAAATTAGTTCCACTTTCTGGAGGGGAATCTCCGCCGTGAAATTGTTCTCTGCTGTTACCGGCAGGTATATCAGACCTTCGTACTCGCCTGCATCATTAGCAGGTCCGGTGTGGCCAGCCATAACGTTGGTGTCTACATACACTGGATAGACAGGATCGGTGACGGCAATCGTGTTGCTGCGGCCAAAGATATCAAGAATGTTGCCCGTATCGCACTTGGAACCGTCAGAGATAAAGATTTCACCAGACTCAACCTCGCAGCCCCGCGCCTGGAAATCATGGGCGGCAATTTTCTCCCGCAACCAAGCATAACCCTGCTCAGGCCCATAGCCCTTGAACGCAGCGCGATCGCCCATTTCTTCAACCGCTGTGATCATTGCCGAGCGGCAGGCTTCCGGCAATGGCTCGGTAACATCGCCAATACCCAACCGAATGATATTTGCGTCAGGGTTTGCTTCAGCAAAAACATTTACCCGTCGAGCAATTTCAGGAAATAGATAGCCAGCTTTGAGCTTGAGGTAGTTATCGTTGATGGTTGCCATGACAATTGCGAAAAACACCGAAAATCCATCTCATAAACCGTATCAGAACTATGCAGCAGCTCCATGACAAGTATTAATGAGATAGCTTCTAGCTTAGTTTACTCCCACGCTTAGCGGGAGAATGGGTGCCAGCAAAAATGCAACCGCCATTGCGTGGGTAAGCTACGGGAATTCCCCAGTAGAACTGAAACCCTCTTCTAGATAGATGTTTCAGGGATGGCAAAAACCTTTAATTGAGAAGTTCAACGTCATGAGAGTATTTTTATGGGCTGGTTAAATAGACTATTTGGAGAAAGAAAACCTCGGACTGACGCTTCTGTCTTTAAGCAGACAGAGGGAGAGGATGTTGTTTCAGAAGCGCCTCCAAATGCCCCACCAGTTCCGCCAGAGCGACTTGGACTCGATGGGCAATACGACGAAAGCGGGCTAGCAAAACGGGTAGCCCTTGCCTTAGATGATGATCCGGATATGGGTGATGTTGACACCGTCTATATTGCTCAAAGAGGCAGTACCGTTGTACTAAAGGGTAAAGTCCCAGACAAGGACCTCTTGAACCGAATTGCTACTGTCGCCAGAAAGGTTCACGGGGCAACTGGGGTTGAGACTGATCAAGTTGAGCTAGGCTAGGTCACTATTTGCAAAGTAATGGTCACCTATTTCTGGGGAAAACTACTCACAACCAAAGATAGGTGGCTAGTGGGTAATTTATGACTGGCAGAGCAAGCCAGAAATGAGCTTAGCAGGAGTGGAGTTACAGTAGGCCGACAAAGTGCAGGGGGCCGTGCCCGCTGATGAGTTCTAGCAATAGTGCCACAAAGCCGAGCATCGCTAGACGCCCGTTCCAACGTTCAGCCGTGGTTGTCATTCCCCAAGCTCTACCTTCCTGTGGGTAAATTTTTACGGGCTGCTCCGGGTGCATCACTTGAGACAGTTTAAGACTAGGCGCTTTTAGTGCCTCTAGCACTAGATCGCCCAGATCATCAATAAATACCGGGTGGGAGTTTAAAGCAGGAACCCGACGGAAGTTGTGAATGCCAACCTCCTCAGCTAGCTCTCGGTATTCCATATCAATTTCTTGAAGAGTCTCGATGTGTTCTGAGATAAAACTAATCGGGACAACCACAAGATCTTGGACTCCCTGATTTCCTAGATCTGTAATCACCTCTTCTGTGTAGGGTTTCAGCCACTCAACAGGACCAACGCGGCTCTGGTAGCCCAAAACGTGGGGATTGGGGCGATTTAAACGCTGCATAATTAGCGCAACACAGTTCTCAATTTCTTGGCGATAGGGATCGCCAGCTTCTTCGACATAGCTTAAGGGAACACCATGAGCGCTAAAGAAAACGGGTACCTGGCTTGGGTTTGGGAACTGATCCAGCTCCTGAGCAATGGAATCCGCCATTGCTTGAATGTAACCAGGACGGTCGTACCAAGAGGGGATGACAGTATGCTCAATATGCTGCAGCCCTGGATCTTCCTGAAAAATTTTCTCAAGCAATCTGAAGCTGGAGCCACTGGTACTGATAGAGAACTGCGGATATAACGGTAAAACCACTAGGTGGTCGATTCTGTCACGCTTAATCCGAGCGATCGCCTCTTCAGTGAAGGGATGCCAGTAACGCATTCCCACGTACACATGAGCTTCTTGGCCCTTCTGTTTCAGATTAGTTTGTAGAGCTCTAGCCTGCTCTTCGGTAATCCGGCGCAGCGGGGAACCACCGCCAATTTGCCGGTAGTTTTCCTGAGATTTCCCAAGTCGAGCTGTGGATATAAACCAGGCCAAGGGTTTCTGCAACCAAGGAAATGGTAAACGAATGATTTCTGGGTCAGAAAATAGATTAAATAGAAAATGGCGGACATCATCCAGCTGGTCTGGTCCACCCAAATTTAATAGCAGAACCCCAACGTGACCCATAGTATCGATAGCGTTCAAATCTTTCAGCTTCGTTACCGATTTTAACAATATATTCTTCAAAATTCTGAACTGGGGCACAAGGAAGGCCTATCTCATGCAGCTTCTGTTCATCCGGCATGCAGAATCCATTGGTAACCAAGCAAAGCGGATGCAGGGGCAGGCTGACTTTGAACTTTCTTTCACTGGTCAACAGCAGGCAAAGAAACTTGCGAAACGGCTGCTAGCAGAAGACTGGTGTCCCGATCATATTTACAGCAGTCCCCTGAAGCGAGCCAGGCAAACCGCTCAGGTCTTAATCAATGCCTTTGAGCCTGTAGCAGTGGCATCAGTTGGCACTACAACACAGCTTGAGTCTGCAGAGGAGCTTAAAGAGTTGCATAATGGGGTGTTTCAAGGACTGACCTGGCAGGAAGCCCAAACTGCTTATCCCAATTTATGTCGTGAGTTAGAAACTTCCCTGGAGGTGCTGCCAATTCCCGGTGCAGAGCCTTTGAATGAGGTACGCGATCGCGCCAGAATCTTTGTGCAACGGCTCCTACAGCGGCACCGGAACAGCGACCGAGTTTGGATCGTTACTCATGGGGGAATCTTGCAGTTTTTAGTGGCTGAGCTGCTGGGGTGCGATCGCACTTGGGGGCTGTCAATTCGATCTACCGCCTTATTTGAATTTTGGCTTGATTGCTCCCGCTGGCACCTCAACGATCAAAATCGCTGGAATACTGCCCTTTGGCAAATTCGCCGCTTCAACGACGCGCAACATCTCGATCCTTAACGAGCACGGCTTTTACGGGCTAGGGCATACTCCTCTAACTTTTTGACGCCGCTGAGAATAAACCAAGCCATGAAGGCACCAATTAATCCGCTCACCCACAGACCACAGCCAACAACGATTCCCAAAGCTGCCGAAACCCAAATCGCCGCCGCCGACGTTAGCCCCCGAATCTTCACCTTCTCAGTTCGTGCCTGGGATTCTCGGAGGATTTCCCCAGCTCCTAAAAAACCAACCCCAGCGGCAATGCCCTGAATCACGCGACTGATCGCATCAGGACTACGCTGGGCTTCACCGAGTTGAATCGGGATGAGAACCAAGAGAGCTGCACCTAAACTCACAAGCATATGAGTTCTTAAACCCGCTGGCTTACCCCGAATTTGCCGGTCCCAACCAATCACGGCACCGACCAGCAAGGCAAGACTCAGCCTCAGGGTAATTCCTAACCAATCATCGGGGGGCAGGACGTCAGTTCCAAACAAAGATTATCGGCAAGAACAGTACTAGAGAAGTATACAAGGTCTAGGGAAGGGCAGTTCTCAACTGGCTCACTCGATTGAAACCCCCCGAAAGGTCGTCGATCGCTGTCGTGCCGCTAGTGGCGCTTTTTGGGCTGCTCGCTCTCGGATGTGATGATCTTGAAAGTAGCTTTGCCACAGTGCCGGGGCATTGAGGGTGTCGCCACCGTGGGCAGTCAGCCGCTGCCGCACCTGGCAGAGGACAGGTGTGTTGACGCACATCCCGGCGATGATGACTTGCCCCTTCGTCAAAGCTGGTAGTTCCTTGAGCAGATCGCGCCCGGCGGCCTCCACGCCGTACTTCAAACTTTCTTGATCCACGGGATTGACAATTCGCATGATGAACTGGCTCATGCACTGCGACAGCACATCTGCGTCCAGCTTACCGGGGCGCTGGGTAATCAGCCCTACCCCCAAGCCAAACTTCCGCCCCTCGCTCAAAATAGTGCGGATTACCGCCTTGCAGCGAGAGGGTTCATGGGCTGGGGGCAAAGCGATGGGCCTCTTCCAGCAAAATAAATACCGGGTAGGGCAGGTAGTTTTCATCCTCTGGGGTGATGTTTTCCTTCTGGGTGTTCATCCGGGCATGGTTAGCCTGGCGCAGCACGGCGGCACAGATCACCTGCTGCTCTTCTTGGCTGATTTCGTTCATCTGTAGTACAGTGACTTGACCCGGTTCAAACAGATCTTTTGGAGCAAGATGATTAAAAGCATGGAAGTAAGGCGATCGCGCCAGCCGCTCTAGTTTCCACTCCAGGGCCGGGGCAGAGGTGCCTGTCTTTTTCGTTCCCTTTCATCATCCTGGGTTCTGTCTGCCTCAAAAACTGCGTAAATCAGGTCATTGACATCCCAGCGGGCCTCTCCCCGTGTGCGCTTTTTGACAATCGTAAAGGCTTTGTTGAGGATCGACTGCTGGCGATCGCTCATCTCGGGTAAGAGGGTGAGAATATCGTGATAGTCCAGGGAAGAAATGCGAATCTGCACATCCTCTGGGGTGAGGACTTTCACCTTTGGCCCGTAGCCATCGTCTGCTTGGAAGTCTGGGTGACCCCGGAGTTCAGCAAGCGTTCCGTACTCGCCGTGGGGGTCAAAAGATCAAAACTGCTGCCCGGTTGTGGGGCAACAGTAGCTCTTCCACCAGTACACCTGCCGTGTAAGATTTCCCGGAGCCCGTACCCGCCAGGATTGCCATGTGGGTGCTGACTGGTTCCTTCACGTCTAAAGCCACAGGCACCGCGCCTTTTTCTCGCAGCAGTAGTGAACCCATGGGGCCGCCCCCACGTCCCCCGGCTGCTTCTTATTCACCACCTGCTGCAGCATCATGTCACCCGCCATGTAAACTTTCGTGCCTGGTTCTGGGGGCTTGCGGGGGTTCAAAAAGCCCAAAGCTGGATGGAAGTAGCCAATCACATCTACCGCAACTTCATAGATCTCAGGGCTGGCATATTTGAAACCCACCAAGGCGGCGATCGCCTGGGGCTCTATTTCCGTGTCGGCAAAGATGCGATCCGGTAAGTGATCAACCAGACGGCAAGCAGAGATTTTGCCCAAGATTGATTGGGTAGCCTCTCTGCCTCTATCAGAGGGTAGTAGACAAATTCACCGATTTTGACGTGGCGGGTATCTGCCGTAATGAATAGGTACTGGTTGCCATTGTCGCCTGGACCTTTGACGGTGCCAGCAGCATTGGGCAGCAACGAAGCTGAATCGGAAGGCTGCGCTTGCGCCATGTGACGGTTCCTGTGGTTTGAGCGTTTGATCAATACTAATCGAGCCGCAAGCCATTGAGTACGCTTTCATAGTCCAACCATAGACCAGAAGATTAGACAATTACTTTAAGAGGCTGCATTGCTAGAGTACTCCCACTGGTCGCGGTTTACGGTGTAAACTACCCACTCAACACCATGAAGTTGGATGTTTCGCTGATATTGCATACATTTTTTTCATCACTCGCTGTGACGCGAAGTTTTTTGGCTTCGCCAGTGCGACCAGCCGTTCCAACTGTAGGGTCGCAAAGCCATAGCGAAGAAGCATTATCGCAGCTTCTGTTGCTAACCCCTGCCCCCAGTACTCCTTTACTTGCTGTCCACAGTGTCCAATCAACCGAATTAGCCTTATAAATCGTTGCCCATCGACCAAACCCATGCTGCTCGCTAGGTAAGACGCCAACATCTCCTGCGACCAGCCGTTCCAACCTGTGGGTCGCTATAGATTCCAGTCCAAGTGGGCGCAGCCATCAACCTTAGCCATCTAACCTTTTGCTGCAGCTGAGGTTGAGAGTAGGCATACCATTCAAAAAATACTGACTACAAACTATCTTCCATTGATCGGATCAACCCCTGCCCCCATCGGATGGGTCGCAGCTAAACAGTGAATAGATGTAACCTAGCCAGCCGGTTATCTAAGACGCCAGCAACGTCGGGTAAAGCTAGTCGTCATTGCCTCATCTTCAACAGCTGAGAAGTTTGATCACTTCGTCGAGGCTTGCTAAATACTCTAGATGAGCTGATCTTGGTCGTTGCCCAGGACAAACGTCCAGGCAACATCTGACCTGAAGCGGGGTTGTGAAGTCACGAAGTTTGGGTCGCTATAGATTCCAGAGACGTCTCAATCTGACTTTCCTCGCAGCCATAGACGAGGAGTTTCTACCTTAGCCCCTAGCTTTGCGCAGGAATAGTCGATAACCATGACTACAAACTGGGCTTCTTGTGCTAGAGGCGGGGGATCGGATGGGTCGCAGCTAAAAAGGGAATTGATATCAGGATGCCTACCAGACAAAACCGGTCCGGCAATTTCCCGCTGACTCAAACCTGACGCTTCATGCGTTTCAGTCAGTTCTCAAAGCCAGATCGGGGATCGTTGCTGCGAAGCTCGGGGGTTTGAGGACAAACGTCCAGTGTATGCTCTTGAGAGACTCACCTGCCTTTCCTCAGTCTCGGCAAACGCTTGACCTGGGATGGGCGATCAGAACCGGCAATCGACTGACTCAAGAAAACCCGTAAGATTGCAGGATCGTCGAGCAAACGCATGTAAAGTGCGCCGGAACTACAATTCATGGTCTAGTAAAGCCCTGACACTTTCAATTACGGATGAAGGAGTCCAGAATCAACAGGGGTTGAGGGGTTTCCATACGGTTTTGCCCAGTGCGGTTACAGTGTTAATTTTGAGAGCTTCTATCAAGTCTGCTTGTCCAGAGATTACGGTTTGAACTTTGAACATTGCTTGACAGGAGAGTACCCCACCTCTGGAACTTGATCTAACCTGATAGTTTGAGGTAAATGGCGACGCTTCAGGTCCGGCAATACCGTGTATCCCCCATGGCAGACAAAAGAAGTGGACGCCCAGCAGATTAAACAAAAGGCTTTGGAACTAGGGTTTTGCACAAGGTAGGGATTCTGCTTGTCCAATTACAGCAGCATCCGCTACCTGGGACCACTGGCAGACAAAAGAAGTGCAACAGCTACAGGGCTCCAGGGGACCACTGCTGGTGGTGGCCAGGGCTACCAAGCAGACATGAGCTGGATGGCTAATCCTAAGCGGCAGGACATTCAGCAGGTGATGCCGGAAGTGCAATCTGTAATTTGTGTAGCCCTCAACTACTACACTCCGCACCCTCGGCCTCAGGGGAGGAATATGCCAAGATCTCCCGTTACGGTTGGGGGAGAGACTACCACAAGGTGCTGAATAAGAAGTTAAAGCTATTGGCTACCTGGCTGGAAGCGCAAGGTGAAGGCATCTTAGCTCGGTACTACGCAGACACAGGTCCGATTCAAGACAAGGTTTGGGCCGAGCGAGCTGGAATTGGCTGGATTGGCAAACACAGCAACGTGATTAGTCGAGAGTATGGCTCCTGGATCTTTCTGGGGGAAGTGCTGACGAATCAAGCGTTAGAACCAGACCGGCCACATACCGAGCACTGCGGGAGCTGTAGCCGCTGCCTGGAAGCTTGTCCCACCCAGGCGATTGTCAAGCCCTTCGTGGTAGACGCTAATCGCTGCATTGCCTACCACACGATTGAAAACCGCGCCGAAACCTTGCCGGAGCCAATTGTGCCCCACTTGCAAGGTTGGGTTGCCGGCTGTGATATCTGCCAAGATGTTTGCCCCTGGAACCAACGATTTGCCCAAGCTACGGATGTGGAGGAGTTTCAACCCTACCCCGAGAACGTCGCCCCTACCTTAAGAGAATTAGCGACAATCTCAGCAGGAGCGCGATCGCCGTTTTCCTGCCTCGGCGTTACGCCGGATTAAGGCCCATATGTGGCAACGGAATGCCAGCGCTAATCTACCAGCCTTAACTGAACCCCTGGACCTCTTTAGCTGAACTCAGCCCAAGAAAGTTGCTGAAGGAGTTCACAAATACCTCACAGGTAGGATGGTAAGTTCAGACTTTGATGACCGAATATGAAGCCAATTTGCTCATCCTACCGGGAGACCCTCTTGCATAACTCGTTGTTAGCCTCCGCCTGCTCCCCGCTGAACCAAACAATACTTCTAAAAAAGTCAACCCCAAAATGGTTTATCCCCCATGAGAAAGAGGTGATAGTGAGCTTTTAGGCAGATCATATTAAATGACTGTATATTTGACTGCAATAACTATAAATATATCTAAATACCATTCTCAATAAGGTGATTCCCGGATTTTTACTTTTTGGCCAATCGATGGAGTGTAATTAGTTTGTTTGTATGACTTACTCCCCTCCTGTCTCTAAACCAGATCAGTTACTGGTAGTGGATGACTTGCCAGACAACTCTTTTTTTATTCAGGCAATTCTCGAAGAAGAGGGGTACCAAATTGGGGTAGAAGATAATGGAAAATCTGCTTTAGCACGCATTGAGCGTACCCTCCTGATCTCTTTTTACTGGATGTCATGATGCCGGAAATGGATGGTTATGAAGTCACCCGGCGGATTCGTCAAAACCATGACTTACCCTTTATTCCCATCCTGCTGATCACTGCCTACGATCAACCTAGCCTGGTTAAGGGTCTCGATATCGGTGCAGACGACTTTGTTCGTAAACCTGTTGAGGTCGATGAGCTACTGGCTCGCGTGCGTTCGTTGCTGCGGCTAAAACACACGATAGACGAGCGGGATCACATTGCTAGGCAGCGGGAAGACTTTGTTTCTCGTCTAGCCCATGATTTAAGAACCCCGCTGGTGGCAGCAGACCGGATGCTGAAGTTGCTTTTAGATGGGGCTCTGGGGGAACTTTCTCCAACCGTGCAGGAAGCGGGGAGTGCTCTAGCTCGGAGTAATCGCAATCTCTTAGAGATGGTTAACACACTCCTGCAGGTATATCGCTATGAAGCTGGGCGGCAAGTTTTAAATCGGCAAACCGTGAACTTACAAGAGCTGATTCAAGAAGTTGCCCAAGAACTGCGTCCCTTGGTTGAAGAAAAAGGCTGAACTTAGAACTTGATTTAAATGGGGATACCCCCAATGTTCAAGGTGATAGCTTGGAGCTGCGCCGGGTGATCACGAACCTCTTAGGGAATGCCATCAAGTTTACGGATCAAGGATTTATTTGGATTCGACTCAAGTCTGCATCTGCTCCGTCCAGACAGTTCTTTCAAGTCCAAGCAGCCTATAACTTGGGCCGTAATTGAGGTTGAAGATAGTGGCTCCGGGATTTCTCCTGAGGATCAAGCCAAACTGTTTAATCGGTTTCAGCAGGGGCAGCATCAGCGAACCGGCAGTGGCTTGGGTCTGCATCTGTCGCGCTATATTGTCGAAGCCCATCAGGGTGAGATTGAGGTCCACTCGGAACTAGGGAAAGGGGAGCTGCTTTACGGTACGGTTGCCTGTTGCTCAATGAGGCGGGCGATAGAGGGCGCATGGACAATCCCTGAATTGCTCTAATATTGCCTATCTTTCCACCTGCAACCCACCTTTGAACTTAGCGCTGTTTCTGCTGCTGATAAAGTTGTTTAAAGAGGCGCTGCTGTTGGTTGTGATCTACAATCGGTGCGGGGTAGCCACAGCGATCGCGCTCCCTCAGCGGGGATTTTACCACTGACGAGGGCACCTGTATCCACAGTTCTCAGTTCTGGCAGCCATTGGCGAATATATTCGGCCTCTGGATCAAACTTCTTCGCTTGACTGGCTGGGTTAAAAATCCGTAGCGGTTTGGGGTCCATACCGCTAGAAGCACTCCACTGCCAGCCGCCGTTATTTGCAGATAGATCCCCATCAATCAGATGCTGCATAAAGTAGGTCTCGCCGCGCCGTCCGTTGATCAATAAATCTTTGGTGAGGAAGCTGGCAACAATCATGCGACAGCGGTTGTGCATCCAGCCAAATTCGTTCATTTGCCGCATGGCCGCATCCACAATTGGGTAACCAGTTCTGCCCGCGCACCAAGCCTGAAAGTAGTCTTCGTTGTCCGTCCAAGGAAACTCTTGAGCTCATCCCGGTAGGGACCTGTTGCCAGCTCCGGGAAGTGATACAGGGCATGCTGGTAAAATTCTCGCCAGGCTAGCTCCTGCCGCCAGGTTTGGATGCTCGCCCGCGCTTCATCACTGCGGCTATGCTCCCAAGCAGCGGTTGTCGCTGCCCAGACATCACGAACCCCAATCACCCCAAACTTTAAGGCAGCACTGAGCTGGGAAGTGCCAGAAACATCGGGAAAGTCGCGCTGTTCTTGGTACTCCACAATCGCGGCGCGGCAGAATTTTTCTAAGCGGTCGTGGGCAGCCTGCTCCCCTGGTTCAATAACGAGGGGATGATCCCAGATAAATCCGAGGTCGGGCGCGGTCGGAAGGTCAATCGCTCCCGCTTCCCGGCCGCTCGCTGCTCTGCTTCCGTTAGCCCCGCAACTCCTGCAAAGCTTCTACGGGGGTTGCTTTCGGCTTGCTGCTCCAGTTGCGCCAGAAGGGGCCGTAGACTGTGTAAGGTTGACCCAACCCCCCTTTCTTCCCTCGGGCGCATGCAGCAATTGATCCCAATAGGCAAAAACGCTAATGCCTGCAGCCTGTAGCGCCTCAGTCACAGCGCGATCGCGCTCCTTGGCGTAGGGCTCTATGTCTTGATTGAAACAGACCACTTTCACCGCTAGGGCACGGGCTAGGGCCGGTACTGCTTGCCGGGGTCCGCTCTCAGGATTAACAACCGGCTTCCCGCTTCTGCATACCGCTGCAGCAGCGATCGCACACTGCCAAGCAGATAAGTCGCCTGATCAGGGCGACATCATCACGCTCGAGCAAGTTGGGGTCGAGGCAGAAAACCCCTACCACTCTGGAACTGTGCTGGCGGGCTGCCAGCCCAATGTTGTCAGAAATCCGCAAGTCGCGGCGATGCCAAAACAGAGCAATATCAGACAAAGGATCATCCTCGCTCACTTAGCTAGAGTGGTTCAAGAAAGGACGGGCCATAAAGAAGGCACAAATTGATTTGGCATCGATAGAATCGCCATTCAAAATTGCTTGTTCTAGAGCTGCGGGCGTCATGAGAACCGTTTCCATGTCCTCATCAGCGTCTTGAGCGGGCGGAGTTTCCAAAAGTTCCAGGCCCTGGGCCAGAAAAACATAAATAATTTCATCGGAATAGCCAGGGGCAAGAAAAAACTGGCCTAACTTTTGCCAACGATGGGCACGGTAGCCTGTTTCTTCGGCAATTTCTCTCTCGATAGTTACCTCAGGGCTTTCCTGGGGCTCTAAGGTGCCTGCAGGAAACTCCAACAGCCGCCCCTGAGCGGCAAATCGATACTGCCGTACCAGGACGAGCTTGCCCTCATCAGTTACCGGAACTGCCAAGGCTCCCCTGGGTGACGAATACATAGCCAGTCCCCGCGGTGCCATTTGGTAGGCGCAGGGCATGACTTCGAAGCTAAATTTACTACCCCGGTAGAGTAGCTTCTGCTGCAGCAGTTGTGAGGGTTCTGGAGCAAGGGTCATGACAAAAATCTTTAGGAGTCAAAAAAAAAGTTAGGCAGCAGATAGGACTTTAAATCTTGAATCAATAGTTTTGAGCTTTGAGTTGAATTCCTAGAATTAAAATCAGGGGTGCGAATCTCAGTTTCTTTAACCCATCACTTACAACCTATGACTCATAGCTCCGCGGAGCGGACTCCACTACAGTCTACCGTCTGAACGAGCTGGGCAATGAGGTTGCCAGAAACAGGCTCTTGCCAGGTTGGGGCAATCTCAGCCAAGGGTACGAGGACAAACGCCCGTTCATGCATGCGGGGATGAGGTAATTGCAGGGTCGGTGTGTCCAGGATGAGATCATCGTATAACAGCAAGTCCAGATCGAGTAATCGCGGTTCCCAGCGCTGCCGCCGCACCCGGCCAAACTGAGACTCAATTGCTAGCAGCGCCGTTAGAAGTTCTGGTCGGAGATAACCAAACTTGGAGCAGGGCACAGCCATTGATGTAGTCTGGCTGGGGCGGCCCAACGGCTGTAGTTTGGTACCAGCGGGAGCGAGCCCGCAAGGAGATCTGCGGCATTCTAGCTAAAACTGCTAAAGCTCCTTCTAGAACTGACCGGGAATCTCCCAGGTTACTACCTAGAGCAATTGCCGCCTGGGTGCCTTGAGTCTTCAAGCCCCGCTTCATCGCCTAATTTTTGGTAGTTTTAGCATGGCAGAAATTTGTGAGAACACCTTCAACCTATCTGCGGATTTGAGCGGCAGTAGTGCCGAGCCTACGCAGCAACGGGGTAAAATAAGCTCATGATAATAAAACAATTTCAAATTGTTGAAAAGGACATTCCTACAACATTTTTATGTCTCTGCTGCCCGTAGCAGTATCAGGCTAAGTTAGGGCTGTTTCTTGTATGGTGAGGGCATTAAGCCAACCTTGTTGCATCCAACTTCTAAACCCGTGGATTTGAAGCAGATTTTCAAAACGCCTAACCCAATTCTGGGGGTGGTCCATCTCTTTAGCCCTGCCCACGTCTTGTGGTTGGGGAGGTAGCCTTAAGGCGGTGATTGACCGAGCAGAGCAGGAGGCTGCGGCATTGGCTGCCGGTGGGGTGAATGGAATCATCATTGAAAACTTTTTGATGTTCCCTTTACCAAGGATCAGGTAGATCCGGCGGTAGTGAGTGCTTAAGAGTTTAATTAGTCAACGGGTGATGAATCTAGTTACACTGCCAATTGGCATTAATGTGCTACGAAATGATGCTCGTAGTCTGGCGATTTTCACCTGCATCGGGGCACAGTTTATCCGCGTTAATGTCCTAACGGGTGTCATGGCAACCGACCAGGGCTTAATTGAAGGTCAAGCTCACCAGCTATTGCGGTACCGCCGTGAATTGGGTAGTAATGTAAAAATTCTGGCCGATGTGCTGGTCAAACATGCCCGTCCCTTGGGGTCACCCAATCTAACCACGGCAGTCAAAGACACGATAGAGCGTGGGTTGGCGGATGGGGTAATTCTCTCCGGTTGGGCAACGGGTAGCCCACCTAGCCTGGAGGATCTAGAGCTGGCAATCAACGCGGCTGGTGGTACCCCTGTCTTCATTGGTAGTGGCGCAACCTGGGAAAATATTCCTACCCTGATTCAGGCTGCCGATGGTGTGATCGTCTCAAGTTCGCTCAAGCGTCACGGCCATCGGGATCAGCCCGTTGATCCAATCCGCGTTAGCCGCTTTGTTGAGTCTATGCGACGGAGCCTTGCAGCCAAGACACACCCCAGTCCCGTTTCTTCGGTCAGGCTACACTCTGATAGGAAGTAGGCAGAATTCTGTTCAACCGCTTTATGCTAAAAAGGTCTTGGTTAAGGTCGTCAATCGCAGGCTTGCTGTTTTTAGCCACTTGCATATTCTAAGACTATTATGAGCCGTCGACGTTCTACTCCTTGGATTCACCGTTGGTCCCGTCCGCTGATTGGTGGAGTTGCACTGATCGGAGCTCTAGGAACCGCCTATCTAACGGTGGTTAAACTAACGGGCGGCTCGGCTGCTTGTCCTACCAGCGGCTGTGAACAGGTTCTTTCTAGCCCCTATGCTACTGTTTTTGGTTTACCACTGACGCTATTTGGGTTTCTGGCCTACGCTGGCATGGGACTGATGGCAGTTGCTCCTCTAGCCATTAATCCAAATCAGAAAGAGACTCAGCTCAAGGTGGAAAATTGGACCTGGCTGCTGCTGTTTGCCGGCGCGGTAGCTATGGTAGTCTTCAGTGCCTACTTGATGTACCTGCTGGCGTTCAAAATTCAAGTTCTTTGTCTCTATTGTCTTGCCTCTGCCCTGTTGACGGTTACACTCTTGGTACTGACGATGATTGGTCGAGATTGGCGCGATATTGGACAGTTATTTTTCACGGCGATTGTGGTTGGCATGATTGCCCTGATTGCTACCTTGGGAGTCTATGCCCAGGCCAGCGGTCCGAATACAGCGACGACAGGTGCTACAGAAATAGCAGTTACCACTGACTCTGGGGCAGCAGAAGTTGCCTTGGCCCAGCACCTGAAGCAGGTGGGTGCCAAAATGTACGGCGCTTGGTGGTGCCCCCATTGCCAAGAGCAAAAGCAGCTTTTTGGCAAAACTGCAGCCAGTCAGTTTCCCTACATTGAATGTGATCCAAACGGCCAAAACCCTCAGCCCGATCTTTGTCAGACGGCTGGCATTGAGAGCTATCCTACCTGGGAAATTAATGGCAAAACCTACTCTGGGACTCAGAGTCTAGAGGAGCTTGCCAACGCCTCTGGTTATAATGGCCCCCGTAGCTTTAAGAATTCTCTGCCTGCCTCTTAAATCTTCTAAATAGCTGTTGGCGGAGCTGTGTAAATTATTCGCACCTATAGAAAGTACTGCAGCAAATTCCTAGAGCAGATTTTGCTTTTGGGAGCGCCGTTGCTGTCGTCGTTCCGCAAACCAGGTTTGCAATTGTTCCCGGCAAGGGGTTTCTAAGATGCCACCAACAACGGGTAAGCGGTGGTAAGAGCAGGCACTATCGGGAATATTCATCACCGTGCGAATGGCCCCTGTCTTTGGATCATCGGCTCCATAAACAAGCAGTCCCAACCGTGCCTGAAGCAAAGCTCCAGCACACATGGGGCAAGGCTCCAAGGTGACGTACAAGGTGCATGGTTCCAGGTGCCAGGTTTGTAAAACTTGGCCTGCGGTGCGCAGTGCCAAGATCTCAGCGTGACCAGTGGGATCGCGATCGCGCTCTCGCCGATTTTCTGCCTCAGCAATCAACTGGTTATCACTGCCAACGACTACTGCGCCGACAGGGACTTCTCCGGCGGCACCGGCTCCCTGAGCCAAGGCGATCGCCTGGGTCATCCAGTAACGATGGGTTTGATAGATTGCAGACATCCAACAGAATTGGGTAATGAAGTGAGTCAAATACGTCTACACCAGGATCATGCCATTAATCAAAGTTCAAACCCCAATACCCGCACCGAAAAATCTTAGCGAGAAGCTACACTGCAAAATCTTTCGGCTAGTCTAGCGAAACATCTTGGCAGAGAATCTTATGTTATGGCTGCTTTTGCGCCGGATACTGCCAAACTGGCCAGGCATTACTATGCCCAAGAACCAGATCTATACTGCCTTTGCTGATGCCAGGAGTTCTACGTGGAGCTGGAACCGTTCCACCTGTGGCTGCAGAAAGCTGATCAAGCGGCTGACTGCATCAGCAGCGGGTCAAGCTGCCCCTGCTGGTCCATCGTGTTGAGTTCGTCTAATCCACCAACATGCTGATTATTGATAAAAATTTGTGGCACTGTGCGGCGGCCATTGGCCCGCTCAGCCATGCGATTACGCGCAGCAGCATCTCTCATCAATTTTGTACTCGTTGTAGTTCACTCCTTCAACCACAGCAGTAGCTTGGCTCGGAGGCAAAAGGACAGGTTTGCCACGTATAAATTTCTACATTAGCCTTCATCCGCTCTGGGTTGCGGCCTAATAGGGGGTTAAGAAAATCCAACATAATTCTCAGTGTTTTGGGCAATGTTACCCTTTTAGCCTAGATCACTGGTAAAGCCAGGACGATATAGCGATGGACGGAATACCCACTGAATTTAAATGGAGTCGCTTTGTGAGCGTGTGAGCATACTAGCCCAACTTAGATACTGCGTCTATGAAAATCAGAAACGCTATCATCCTCCCACAGCTGCAGGAGAGTCTCCAGGTTACTAATGAGAGCAAGTTTGATGAACACTTTTTACCACATGATATTTCCACGAAGCAACGTTCGAGAAAGTCTTTCAGGGAATTGAAGGTGTTAACTATACCCCGCTCCCAGTAGTAAGCATTAAGTTTCTTCTTTGGTTCCTATAGGGATTCGCTATATTGAATGTCTGGGAAAAATTTTTCTGTGGAGCTATAGAATGGGCCTGCCCATTGTCGCTATTATTGGTCGCCCAAATGTGGGTAAGTCTACCCTAGTCAATCGCCTGACTGGGGCAATGGATGCAATCGTGCATGATGAACCAGGGGTAACGCGCGATCGCACTTACCGGCCTGCGTTCTGGGGAGACCGGGAGTTTCTGGTCGTAGATACCGGCGGACTCGTGTTTGAGGATGACACGGAATTTCTGCCCCTGATCCGACAGCAGGTGATGACTGCCTTGGCAGAGGCGAGTGTGGCGGTACTGGTAGTCGATGGACAAACTGGCCCCATGGCAGCGGATGTCGTGATCGCCGAATGGTTGCGTCAACAGCCCCTACCCGTACTTCTGGCAGTGAATAAGTGTGAGTCACCGCAACAAGGACTGATTCAGGCAGCCCAGTTCTGGGAACTGAGCTTGGGGGAGCCGTACCCGGTTTCTGGAATTCATGGCAACGGCACTGGGGAGTTGCTAGACGAGCTCGTGAGCTACCTGCCTGCCACAACCGACGTGCCGGAAGACAAGGCGATCAACGTGGCGATCGTCGGGCGTCCTAATGTGGGTAAATCCAGCCTCCTCAATGCCCTGACTGGAGAAGCTCGGTCGATTGTTAGTCCGATATCAGGTACGACCCGTGATGCGATTGATATGGTGATTGAGCGGGGCGATCGCATTTATCGGCTAGTGGACACGGCAGGCATTCGTAAAAAGAAAAATGTGGACTATGGACCGGAGTTTTTTGGCATCAACCGGGCCTTTAAAGCAATTGATCGTGCCGATGTTGTGTTGCTGATTATCGATGCCGTAGATGGGGTAACTGAGCAAGACCAAAAATTGGCTGGGCGGATCGCCGAAGAAGGCCGAGCTTGTGTGATTGTGGTCAACAAGTGGGATGCTATTGAAAAGGACTCCTACACCATCTACGACTACACTAAACAAGTTAAAGACCGCCTCAACTTCATAGAGTGGGCGGAGATGATTTTCATTAGTGCCACAACAGGTCAACGGGTGGAAAAGACCCTTGACCTGGTTAATGTTGCTGTTGAACAGCACCAAAGACGAGTCTCCACTGCTGTAATCAACGAGGTCTTGCAGGAAGCAACCGGATGGCATTCCCCCCCGGCAACCCGTCAAGGTCGCCAGGGCAAAATCTACTATGGGACCCAGGTCAGAAGCCAACCGCCAACCATTGCCTTATTTGTCAATAACCCACAACTATTTAAAGACAACTATCGCCGTTATATCGAACACCAGTTCCGGCAGGGGCTAGGGTTTACCGGAACTCCAATTCGATTTCTATGGCGAGGCAAAAAGGCGCGAGAAGTGGAGCGGGGTGGGCCGAATCGAGCGACGCGTGTTTAGTTCGGGGGCTGTTGCTCAGAAATTGACAGCACCGGCAGATGGCGAGTGGAGCGGGGCGGCAAGTAGTATTTAGGCGCTTGTTCAGGCTGAAGGGCTTTGCTACGCTGTACCTGCCACCAACGCAGGGCGATCGCGACTCCGACGGTGCTAACACCAAAAAATAGTAGAGAGCCGTGTTGACTTAACCCGCCAATAATGGCATCTACAGCTCCAACTGTGACGAGAAAGCTTAAAACCGGCTCTCTACGATAGGCTGACTTGAACATCCGAGGCCATATTACATTCATCACGTGTTTGCTCAGTTCCAGTCTGATTTAAGATACTAGACTCGAAAATTGGTTAGAAGTTCAGCCATTGTTGGTTCCTGATTAGGATAACCTAACCAACCGATTTTTGAAAGGCTGTCAACAATCAAATTAGGTAATAAAACCTATTAGATCGATTATTTCAAAGCTTCTTCTATTTTAAACCAAGCCATTCGAGTAGACCTTTGTCAGTCACGTATTCAATGATTACGGTCAGAAGAAAGCCAATCATTGCCGCTCGACCGTTGAGGCGTTCAGCATAATCGTTGAAACCAAACTTGGGTTCTTCCAACTTAGGAACTTGAGTAGGTTCTACCATTTCTCCCGGCATGGGTTAAGACTCAAAGATATATAGGTAAGGTCACGTCCAACTGAGGACTATCAACTATCTATAGTAAGAGGTTTTGCAGATGTTCGGCACTAAAGCTTGGGCTAATCACACCGAGCCGAAGCTACGAGTTACAGCATCTTAGATGCTCTAGGCGCTAGGAGCGCCAAATGGCATCTGCGACCCGACAGACATCACGCATTTCTGCACCGTCACAGGTCCAAGTAATTAGGGTCACGTCCAACTGAGGGGTACTCCAACTGAGGAGTATCAACTATGGTAAGAGGTTTTGCAGATGTTCGACACTAAAATTTAGGATGCGGGCGACTACCGTCGCGCTGGTGCTATAGCGCTAAGCTGTAGCAGTAGGTTGAGGCGTTCGAAATCCTTTGCTTGATATAGGTTTTTGACATTTAACATGCTGTATCTTCTGTTAGTTGGTTAGCACGGTCTTTGCCATGTCAGTTCTAGTCATTATTCTGGGTCTGATGATTCTCATCTTTTCGATGATCGATGTGCTCGTGACCACACTAACACTAGGCGGCAGCGGACTCCTAACCCGCAGAATCTCCCATTGGCTCTGGAAGATAGTGCTGCAAGCTCATTCTAGAAGTCCTAATCACAACCTGTTGGCGACCAGTGGCTTGATGATTTTAGTAGGCGTAGTGCTGGTTTGGATTGTTCTAGCTTGGCTGGGATGGACGTTACTCTTTAGCGCTATTGGCACGTCTGTAGTGAATGCTCAGAGCAAAGAGCCAGCCGATATCTGGGAGAGGATTTATTTCACGGGTTACACCTTATTTACCTTGGGGACAGGAGACTACCAGCCCCAAGGTGTCCTCTGGCAAATACTGAGTGCTGTTGCCTCTGCCAATGGCTTCTTTCTAGTTACTCTATCGATCACCTACCTTGTACCTGTAGTTTCGGCGGTAATGCAGAAGCGTCAGCTAGCCCTCTACATCACCTCTTTGGGTGGAACCCCTGACGAAATTATTACTAGAGCTTGGAACGGCCAAGGTTTTGGGCAGCTTGACCAGCACTTGATTGCCCTGACCCCGATGATAATCGGTTTAGCAGAAAGCTACCTTGCCTATCCCGTACTCCATTACTTTCACAGCGTTGAGCGATCGAAAGCTACTT
Organism: Thermosynechococcaceae cyanobacterium YX3bin19; assembly: GCA_030447595.1. Taxonomy (GTDB): domain Bacteria; phylum Cyanobacteriota; class Cyanobacteriia; order Thermosynechococcales; family Thermosynechococcaceae; genus JAUJON01. The sequence continues at coordinate 17,553 of JAUJON010000010.1, read as the reverse complement.
CCCTAAGCTTAGCAGCCCTCGATGAGGCACTAACCCTATTGCAGTACGGGGTGGAGGAGTCATACCGGCCTGAACCAGTGGCGCTTGCCCCTGTGCGTCGGGCAACTACAGCATTTTTGCAAACGCTTAAGTCAGCTTATATAAAAGCAGCTCCGGACAGTCTAGGGCTACCTCCCCTCGATTTACTTCGAGCAGCCGGCATCCCGACGGTTAGTGATGAAGAGTTTCGAAAAGCAATTCAGCAGGTTAGCGGACGCCGACAACTGCTTCTGGCTCTAGTACAAAATGATGGATGGAATTGGAATTCCGTTGCCTCTACCAAAACTACTAATCGGGCTAGCACCTTAGATGATACTGCCCTGATCAATAATGCTGTACTGCATTAAAGATGCCATTGGGTAAATTCAGCTTGTAGTGGCGAGTGTCATCCCCAAGGCAAATCACTAGGGGTAGTCAGCTCGTAAGATGCTGCTAGGAGGGGGTGCGTTGGCATTTACAGCTATAAGCGCCAAATGGCATCTGCGACCCGACAGACATCACGCATTTCTGCACCGTCATGAACCCGAATGATATCGGCAGCACCGGCGATCGCGGCGCTGCAGGCAGCGGCAGTGCCCCAAGATCGCGCTTTCGGGTCTGGCTGATCCAGGATGCGGCCGATAAAACTTTTACGAGAAGGTCCAACCAAGATCGGACACCCGAGGGAATGAAACTCCCGCAGACGGCGGAGAATTTCCAGATTTTGCGCTCCCGTCTTGGCAAAACCGATACCGGGGTCTATGGCAATATGGCCAGGATTGATGCCAGCCGCGATCGCGGCTGTAATTCGCTGCTTCAGAAACTGGGAGATCTCGCCCATCAGGTCTGGATAGTCCGTAAGTTGCTGCATTGTTTGCGGGCTGCCCCGCAAGTGCATCAACACAATCGGCACCCCGAGTTTGGCAACCGTGGGCAACATCTGCGGATCGTAAGTCCCACCGGAAATATCGTTCACCATATCTGCCCCAGCCGCAACCGCTGCCTGGGCCACTGCTGCACGGGTAGTGTCAACAGAAATGGGTGTCTGGCATTCCTGGCGCACGGCATTGACAATAGGCAGGATGCGGTTCAGTTCCGCTGCTAAAGAAATCTCCAGCGCCCCAGGCCGAGTAGACTGACCTCCAATATCCAAAATGTCAATGCCAGCCGCAACCAGGTGCCGCACTTGGGCCAGTGCTGCTTCCACGGTGTTGAACTGTCCGCCATCACTGAAACTGTCGGGAGTAACATTGAGCACGCCCATGAGATAAGTTCGCTGGCCCCAGACAAAGATCTGATCCCTGAGACTCCAAGATCTAGGCAGCGGGATACCGGAAGTAGTTTTTACCATGCGGTCTCAACTGTGCGGAACGGCTAGATAAACGCTAGTGAGATAAGCCAGGTAAACCAACCCGTGAGCATTACAAAAGTGAGTATGCAATTCCTGCAAGCCAGAGATAAGTTTTTGATGAGCGGGTCCCTCACGAGGAAGGTAAGAAGTGCTCTGAGCCCGACCCACTAGACCCTCCAGATCCAAGGCCTGCTGGTAGCAAAATGTCTGACGGTGAATCTTGATAAAGTGGGGACTTGAGAAAAGAGGACTAACGGAGCCAAGCCGCTTTTCTGCCATATTGTGATTTGAGATCAGGCGAACAAGACGACCGTAGGCTTCGGTAAATTCATCCGCTGAATCCCGCTCGTGCCACACCAAGGCCAACCGTCCTGATCGCTTTAAGATCCGGTGGAATTCCCCAAGGGTTGCTTCGGGTTCAAACCAGTGGAATGACTGAAAACAAGTCACCAGATCAATTGATGCATCAGCAAGATGGGTTTGTTCGGCTGTACCATCCCGAAACTCCACGAGGGGATGCTCAGGGGCAGCCTGGCGCATGGCAGCATTGGGCTCGATCGCCAGAACCCGCACCCCACGATTCGCTAGCAGGCGAGAAGAAATACCAGTCCCGGCACCTATATCCGTTGCGATAAGCTGCTCTGGGACTCCAAGCCCCTCCAGGATTGCCGCGATCGCCGCTTCTGGATATCCCGGTCGGTATTTGGCATAATCCGCTGCCCGGTTAGAAAATCGGGTTAACGGCTGCCTGCTATGAAGCGGCGTTGCGTCAGCCTCAGCTTGGTTCATAGACATTCCCTCTAGCAGATACAGTACTGATCAACAGGTCGCTGAACCTGCGCGCACCCGGTAGCCAATATCCCGGCGGTAGTACTTGCCCTCGTAGTGAATCTGCTCTACTGCAGCATAAGCCTCAGCGATCGCCTGAGCAAAATTCTCTCCCCAAGCCGTGACACCCAATACCCGTCCACCATCGGTTACCAGTTGCTGATCCCGGAATTTAGTGCCCGCCTGAAACACGGCTACACCTAACCCCTCGGCCTGCTCAATGCCGGAAATTGCCTGTCCCTTGGTGTAGGCACCAGGATAGCCTTGGGCAGCGGTAACGACGCAGGCAGCCACGCCAGTTTTCCAACGTATCGGTGGTGCTTGAGCGAGTCGCTGTTCGGCACAGGCCAAAAGTAAATCCTCCAGCGGTGTTTCCAGTAACGGTAAAATCACCTGAGTCTCCGGGTCACCGAAGCGACAGTTAAACTCAATCACCTTTGGGCCGCCCTTTGGTGTCAGCATCAACCCCGCATACAGAACACCCCGGTAGTCAATGCCGCGTTGTTGCAAAGCCATCACCACTGGCTCGATAATTTCTCGCTGAATCTGGTCCATTAGGGCTGGCGTGACCAGAGGAACTGGGGCATAGGCTCCCATTCCCCCAGTATTTGCACCCGTATCTCCTTCCCCAATTCGTTTGTGATCTTGAGCCGGCAGCAACAGTTGTACACTGACACCGTCCGTCAGCACCAGGACGGACACTTCTTGCCCGGTCAGATATTCTTCAACCAGCACCTTCTCACCAGCAAGGCCAAAGGTGCCGCCAAAAGCTGCATCCACTGCCGCCTCGGCTTGCGCAAGCGTCGTGGCAACAGTGACGCCTTTGCCAGCCGCTAGCCCATCAGCTTTGACCACAACGGGTACGCCCTGAGCTCGAATGTAGGCTTTAGCGGCATTTGCATCTGTAAACGTTTGGGCAGCAGCGGTGGGAACACCTGCTGATTGCATCAGTTCTTTAGCCCAGGACTTACTGGCCTCAATCTGGGCTCCCGCCTGGGTGGGACCAAAGACAGGAATCCCTTGCGATCGCAGATAATCACTAATACCTAAGGACAGGGGCAGCTCCGGACCGACAACGACCAGCGATATCTGACGCTCTTGGACACACTGCCCAATTCCCTGAAAGTCATCCACCGCTAAAGGAACATTTTCACACCGTTTAAGCGCAGCTGTCCCCCCATTACCCGGCACACAGACTATCTGCTCCACGTCAGACTGGGAAAGTTTCCACGCCAGAGCGTGTTCGCGGCCACCACTTCCAATAATTAAAACCTTCACGTTTTGCTTGCTGGCTGCTACAGGGGAGAGCTGCTCAAGATCTGAGCAGTGGCTATTATCCCACGGAACGGTGTATTCTCATGCTGTCATCCCAGAAAACTTGATCGCTCTCATGCTAAGCCAGCGTCTCAGGGCAGTAGCCCAACCCTTGAATAAATTGTTCCCGAAATTCTTCAATCTCAGTCCGGTTTGGCCTGCCGTGAGAAACTACAGCGACCTGGTAGTGACGCATGACATCAACTAGGGACTGCCCGGTTTCTAAACCCTGAAATGCCAGTTTGACGTGAACACTAGGGTCGTAGAGAACGCCTAACTCATTCATAAATGCTTGAAAGTCTCCAGCCTGTCGTACAGTTAGACGTCGAGTTAACTTTACCCGGATTACCCAACCATCAATTTGATGAATCGCCGTCACGAACTCTACTAGTAGCTCAGCACATCTCGTATTTAAATACTCGAATACTCGGAGTGTATGGCTGGCATTCCCTAAGTAGTAGAGATAGTCCATGATTAATCTCAGGATGAGCAGGTTCTATATCTCTATTGTTGTGAAAAGCAGCAAAAACCAGTAGGGGAAAACCACGGAAGTCTTGAGAAAGTTACACCCAAGCCATTGCCGAGAAATTACTGAAGCGGTTGCCTGGAAAATAGCTTAAAGGACCCACTTCAAGCCACAATATTGCCTCAGATCAGCAATACTCAGTCCCCAGACGAGCGTCGATCAGTAGACGGTCGCCAACAATTGGTGGGAAGTCAAGACGGAGGCAAAGTCAATATAGTAGTCTTATGTCACCCATGAATTTGACTGGCAGCTTATCTCCTGAGCAGCCCAGTACTGCCCTACCGACCACACCCATTGAAGATCGTACCCTCGCTGCTTACGATTACGACCTGCCGAAAGAGCGGATTGCCCAGGAGCCCGTTGTCCCCAGAGACAAAGCACGTCTACTGGTGGTCAAACCAACGTCTTACCAGCACTGCAGATTCGCAAACTTACCTGAGCTATTACAGCCTGGCGATCTGCTGATCTTGAACAATACTCGGGTGATTCCTGCAAGACTGTTTGGCCGCAGGCAATCTGGAGGCCAATATCTCAATGTGGAAGTTTTACTACTGGAGGCACAAACGAGCGATGGCGGGAGGACGGCTGAAGGCCATCGTTGGCTAGCCTTAGTTAAACCAGGTAAACGTTTAAGACCAGGAGCCCGTATCGAATTCGGGCCACCTGAGCAACCCAGTTTGCAGGCAACTGTTTTAGCGATCGAGCCCACAACCCGGGGCCGAATCCTTCAGTTTGAGCTGTTGCATGGGAGCCAATCCCTGGAGCAAACGCTGCACCAACTGGGTCAAATTCCTTTGCCGCCCTACATTAGTGCATCTGCAGTTCAACCTGAGCAGTACCAGACAATCTATGCCAGCCAGCCCGGAGCAGTGGCCGCTCCAACCGCTGGGCTGCACTTTACGCCAGATTTACTCACTCGGCTAGAGCAGCGGGGAATTGATCACAGCTTTATCACCCTACATGTGGGTGTCGGTACCTTTAGACCGGTAGAAACTGAAGATATCACGGCTCATGCGATGCATGCTGAACCTGTAGAAGTCCCAGCAGAGACGGTGCATCGTATCCAAGCGACTCAAGCTAGCGGTGGCCGGGTGATTGCCGTGGGAACAACAGTAGCCCGTGCCCTAGAAGCTGCAGCCCAAAGTGGCAGGCTGCAACCCTACTGGGGGAAAACAGAGCTATTCATCTATCCAGGCTATCAATGGCAAGTGGTTGAAGGCTTAATTACCAATTTTCATCTACCCCGCTCTAGCTTGTTGATGCTGGTCAGTGCTCTGATTGGCCGACAGCGGCTGATGGAGCTCTACCAGGTTGCGATCGCTGAGCAGTATCGTTTCTATTCCTTTGGGGATGCCATGCTTATTTTGCCGGAAGTAGATTTGCCTGGCGATCGCGCTCGTCAACGGCCAACAAAACCTTGATCAAGGATAATGGTAAGTAGGCCCTCAATGGGTTTACAAAATCCTCCACGTTGAGTTGATACAGCCTGAATGACTTTGATGGATACCGCTGCAACCGAGCCAATCGATGTATCAGAATTTCCTGATTCAGCAGACGCACAATGGCAGCAAGGCAACGTTGTCGAAGTGGCGATCGCGGATCTGAGCGACAGTGGCGATGGCGTAGGCCGCTGGGAACGGCGGGTTGTTTTTGTGCCCGATACGGTTCCGGGCGATCGAGTGGCTGTACGATTGGTGCGCGTGAAACCCCAGTACGCCCACGGCAAATTGCAGCAGATTCTCTCCCCCTCCTCCCACCGGGTTAGACCCGGTTGCATCGTGGCCGACACGTGCGGTGGCGGCCAGTGGCAGCCCCTTGAATACGAAAAACAGCGTGCCGTCAACCGCCCGCAGGTGGTGGGCCGCTGGACCACCTGGGCGAGCCGAAGCCTCGTGGGGGGGCGGGCCGGCACGCCACCACGCAAACAAAGCAATCTATCCCCTGGCCGTTCCGGCAATGGAGCAGGGATTCAGGCAGGCTACTACCAGAAAGGAACGCATCGCCTGATTAACCTTAATCAATGCCCAGTGCAAGACCCGCGTTTGAACCCCTCCTAGCCACAGTCAAACAAGATATTCAGCGACAGGGCTGGCGAGTCTATCATGAACAGCAGCACAAAGGCCAGGTCCGCCACCTGTCCCTGCGAATTGGTCGTCGCACCGGGGAATCCTTCTGACGCTGGTGGTCCGGAACTGGAACTTACCCGGCGTGGAAGCTCAAGCTCAGAGTGGCTAGCGCGTTATCCCAATCTCGTCGGGGTTTGCCTAAACCACAATTCTGAGCGAACTAACACAATCTTTGGCTCGGAAACCCGCTGCATTGCCGGACGACTGGACTTGCGGGAGGAATTTGCCGGGCTGCAGTTTCAGGTTCAACCCGACACATTCTTCCAAATCCATACAGAACAGGCAGAGGCACTGCTGGCGGTGATTCTTGAGCAACTACAGCTCCAGGGCGATGAAATAGTCGTCGATGCCTACTGCGGCATTGGCACACTGAGCCTACCATTAGCCCAGCGGGTCCAGCAGGTAGTTATTGGCCTGAAGTTCAGCCAACGGCGTCGCCTTAGCGTGTCAAAATGCCGCGCTGAATGAAATTGAGAACGTTAGCTTTCGGTGGGAAGGGTAGAAACCTTGCTACCCACTGGCAGTAACCCCAGATATTGTCGTACTCGATCCCCCACGTAAGGGCTGTGATGCCGTCGTGATTGACCGCCTAAACTCCACTCAACCCAAGCAGATTGTCTACGTCAGCTGCAACCCAGCAACCTTGGCACGGGATCTGAAGCAACTTTGCCAAACTGGACCCTACCAACTTACTCGCGTCCAGCCTGTTGACTTCTTTCCCCAAACGGCTCATGTTGAGTGTGTTGCGTTTCTAGTACGGCAGTAGTCCCTAGACCCATTGACGACAATTCCCCTCCCTTCGCCCGGAAGCGCTTTTCTTCAGGGCTGGAGCCGGTATTTCTGTAAATGACAACTTGAGTTACTTACGCTCTGGATGATCTGCCTCTCGTACAAGCGTTTCCATTTGATTGATTTCAGCAATCATTTGATACAAACAGCCATGATCGCGTTGGTTAAACTGGAAAACTAACCGAGGTAAATGCGCTGTTTCGTCCTGAAGTTCTTCTGGCACGGCCTGGGTACCGTGAAATTCTTCAGGAAGTGGCTGGCTTTTCTCAATCCGCCCTGCTAGGACAATATCACTGAAAGATTGGTTAAGTTGCTCCACGACTGGGTCCGTCAATTCTCTTTGTTAGCCGTATGACTAGCTGATCACCGACATAGCGGCTGGAGTGGTAAACCCGGTAAAAATCAGTAATTACTTGACAGGCAACATCCAGGTTATCGGTAACGGTATAGAGCTTGTTATCCTCTGGACTAATTAAACCGGGCTTGATCAGGTGTTTGCGAATGTAAGCATCCCAGTCCCTCCAGTAATCTCCACCGGGGCGATCAATCAAGACCAAAGGAATCGGAGGGGATTTTCCCGTCTGGGTGAGCGTTAAACACTCAAATGCTTCGTCCTGAGTGCCGTAACCACCCGGAAATAGAGCGATCGCATCTGTTTCCCTGAGAAAAAACAATTTGCGGGTAAAGAAGTACTTGAAGTTAATTAGCTTCGTATCTCCCTCAATGAACGGGTTAGCCCCCTGCTCAAAGGGCAATTGGATATTTAGCCCAAAGGAATTACCCGGACCTGCCCCCTTATTTCCGGCTTCCATAATTCCGCCGCCGGCACCCGTCATTACTAGAAAACCCTGCTGAGCTACACAGCGAGCAAAGTCAGCTGCTAGACGATACTCGGGGGCATCAGGCTGTATCCGGGACGAACCAAAAATTGTGATTTTTCGTGTATGTCGGAAAGGGTAAAACGCCTGAAATGCTTTTTCTAAGTCTTGGAGCGTGGACTTAAGAATTTTCCAGTCTAGCCGGTCGATCTCCTCATCTGCCATGCGGACTACAGTAGCCAATACCTGATAAATTAGCTTACCGTGCCTCAGCTCAGGTAACTGATGAACTAACCGGGCTAGGTCCGCTTGCAGAGGATGAATGGCATCCGGGCTAGGAAAGGAATTCATGAAATTCTCTTGACTGAGGTATTTCATTTTACTGAAATTCCAACAGGAGTCATGCTCTGTACAAAGAAAAGTAAAGGCTCAGTCAAGAGACAACTCGTGAACGAGAGTAGAACCTATAAATACTTTTCCAAGGTATTTGCCAGCGTTGTTTTAGGAACAGCACCGACAACCATGTCAACCCGCTGGCCACCCTTAAAGATCATCAGGGTTGGGATACTACGAATACCGTACTGGCTGGCAATGCTAGGGTTTTCATCTGTATTAATTTTGACAACCTTAACCTGCCCGTTGTACTGCTGAGCAACCTCGTCAACGACAGGAGCGACCATCCGGCAGGGACCGCACCAAGGAGCCCAAAAATCAACTAAAACAGGAACATCACTCTCTAGTACTTCTTGCTTAAAGGTTGAGTCTGTAACTTGTGCGGCTGATGACATGCCTGAAAACCTTTTCCAATACTGTTCCAATGAATTTTATCATAGTCAGTTGAATCCCTCTCTAGATCTAGGGAGGGATGTAGTCAACCACAATCTGAAGGAAGTTCAGATCGTAAAGTTTCCTTAAAATGAGGAAGCCGCCCAAACAACAGTCTAGGCGGAGTGTGGTGTGAGGAGTGAACGGAAACGTTAGTCTCCGCTTTTTTCATTGTACGCAACTGTCTTAGGATTGACAGCAGTTCAGTTAGGAAAAGATTCTGAATAGAGTGAGTTGGCGCTGCCTCACTTACCCATACCTAGCTGCTGGGCCTTTTGGTAAACCTTACCCTCTGTCAATAGGGAAGGTGCAATAATGACTTCAACTTGCTGCATCTCTCGAATATCCTTAGCACCCAAGGTACCCATACTGGTTTGCAGGGCTCCCAAGAAGTTGTGGGTTCCGTCATCGAGCTGGGCAGGCCCTCGGAGAATTTGCTCTAAGGTCCCTGTGGTCCCAACCCGGATCCGGGTTCCCCGAGGTAATACAGGGCTAGGGGTAGCCATACCCCAATGATATCCCAGCCCGGGGGCTTCTTGAGCTCTCGCAAAGGGGGAACCCATCATCACCGCATCGGCACCACAGGCGAGACATTTACAAACGTCCCCGCCAGTGATCAGACCCCCATCAGCAATCACCGGGATGTAGTTTCCCGTCTCCTGGTAGTATTCCTCTCGAGCTGCAGCACAATCGGCGATCGCTGTAGCTTGGGGTACCCCTACCCCTAATACCCCACGAGAGGTACAAGCTGCCCCAGGTCCAATTCCAACCAGAACTGCGGCGGCCCCAGCTTTCATCAAGCTTAACGCAACCTCATAGGTAACACAGTTGCCCAGAACCACCGGAATCGGCATCTCTCGACAAAACTGGGCTAGATCTAAAGGCGCAACCGGCCCCGCTGAGAGGTGAGCCGGTGATACCACGGTCGCTTGCACAAAGAATAGGTCTGCACCTGCTTGAGCAACCACTGGACCGTACTGTGCTGCCCCAGCAGGTGTTGCACTTACAGCCGCGATGCCACCTTGAGCCTTGATGTCTTGAATGCGCTGTGTGATTAACTGGGGTTGAATCGGCTCCTGATAAAGTTGCTGCATCAGTGGCACAAACTCTGTTGAACCCACAGTGGCGATCTGCTTCAATACAGGTCCAGGTTCTGGATAGCGTGCCTGCAGACCTTCTAAGTTTAGTACCCCCAAAGCACCCATCTGCGATAGCAAGACCGCCATTTTGACATCAACGACCCCGTCCATTGCACTGGCAATGATGGGAATTTCGCGATCAATGTTGCCAATCTGCCAATGGGTGTTCGTTAACTGGGAGTCCAGGGTACGTCCCCCTGGAACTAATGCAATTTCGTCAAACCCATAAGCTCTGCGAGCTTTTTTACCACGACCAATTTGAATCTCCACGCCTCTACCCGCTAGAACCATTTAGCTAGCCTAACAAAGGAAAAATTATCCTGTCAAAGTAATATGTGATGCCCCTCCAGGTAAAGTACTCAAGCCTCAGTTGTCTCACAAATACCAGGCTCAGGTATTTGCTCTTCGAGAGCTATTTTTGATTGGCTTCTCAACGCAGCGGCTCGGGCTCTTTGGCTCGGGGGGTGACGGATTAGTGCCTCTTAGCCGAACCGGCTTTGTAAAATTACTTTGCTTGGCCGTCGGCTGCTGATCTCTAGCTTGGGTCCGTTTGGCTTTCTTGGGCGGAAGAATCCCTACAGAGCTGGCGCGATAGATGACCAGATTATTCCCCTGCCGTTGCACATCCAGATCCCAGAAGTAGCCAACTGCTCTAGCAGGCAAAGCACCCTCTAGCTTTAACTTAAAGGTTTTGGCTTGAGTTGAGCCTTTACGTGGGGATTGACGAATTCTGGCTATAATGTAGGACTGTCTTGCGACTGATAAACAACTTCCCCGCGAATAGAGAAGTACCCGTCTTGGAGTGAAGCTGGAGACTGCTGCGGCCCAGCTGAATTTAGGCCCTCATTATTATTACTTAGTTCTTCAGGTTCCCAAACCCCTAAAATTTGCAAGTGCAGGCCCGTTTCGTTGTCACGAGTTCGAGGATAGACAACCCAGAGGTGTTCTTGCTCTAGATCCAGGTGCTTTTTAACCAAGCTGATTACTCGGCCTAAGAGTACTGCATCGAGTGAAATGCCATCCGTGGTCAGAAGCATCCCCCGATTGAGTTGAGTGTCAGACGGTGTATACCGTCCTTTAACTAATCCAATCGCCCGGTATTGCTTGGGTTCACTGGGGTGGGAATCGGCTGGGGGTAGGGCGATCGCATCTTCGACACTAGTAGGCAGTGCGCTGGTAGGAGCAGTAGCATCAGGGCGTGCGGGTGGATGGTGAAGCATCGGGGATATTTCTAAGGAACGGTTCGCTCCATCATCACTGTTCGCGAGCTGATCTGGTGTGTCAGAGTCGGATTTAGATAAGTAGATACCACCCTTATCAGTTGCTAATCCTAGATCCTGATGTAGGGGTTTGTAAGACTTAGAAAATTGTTCAGGTAAGGAACTCATAAGTTTTAGAGCTAGGGGGTAGACCTACTAAGTGTTGATGCTCCTGGGCCGGAGAACTTAGCTCGGTGGTTGTAGAGCCACTGATGCGGCTTGCCAAGGGGAGCTTAAGGGCTTATCTGGCAATTCAAGGAGACTAAAACAACAATTATTGCTCAAATCAAGAGAGGGTAGTTGCCAAAACAGGCTAACTAGTTGAATAGCATTACCTTGAGGGTTGTATCAGGGTTCTCTATGCTGAGTGTACTCAACTCAGCATGTTTAAACATAGTCAGTACAAACAAAGTAAACTTACCGCAGATGCTGAGGTGGCAGTAAGGCATCAACTATGATACTGGAGCACTATCAGCGGTGAATCGCAAGACAACTGGATAGACTTAGTCACCCCTTTGATTTAGATTGACGCACTATTGAGGTTGGAGCTGCTCAGCTGCTGGGGCGTTTAGGTGGGAGGGGAGCTGGAGCCGACGGGCCTAAAGTTCGAATCGTTAAGACCTGAGGGGGGTCGAATCCGGTGGATAGAGAACTCAACCTGGACCAAGCGGCGATCGCCAGGAGGTAAGGTCAGCGAGACAAGTGGTTCTCCCTGCTGGCCCCGCCGCTGCACTAAGTGTAGATAACGAGTGCGAGGCGAACCTTGATCGTCCTTGGTACAGAACCCGCACTGTTCCCCGAAAAAACACCTGAGAAGCCGGGGGCTGCAAAAAGCGCAAGCCGGAATCCGGCTGATCGCCTTTCAGAGCCGTTTGCAGCGATAAAGCTACCGTTTGTGTCCGCTCGGAAGCGTTATAAAGGGGCAGGCTGAGATTGTAGGTGATTCCATAGTTGCCGTGGGCTTCATAAGCAGTGTCGGGGTAGCGGGCTAGAATTGGGGCGCTTTGCACTTGCCTGGTGCCAAAGGTACCAGCTCTGACGGTACTCAAAAGGTAGGAAAACGCTTGCCCTGGCTGGGGAACAGTGAGATTGAAAGGATTGTTGGTGTCTGCTACCTGTGCTTGCCATTCGGTTCCCTGAGCCACCCCGGCAACCCGACCATAGACAACCTTGCCGTTCGCGCTGGGGGAGTCGGCACCTGATCTCTTGGGCCTGCTAAATTGCCATTGCGCACCAAGGTCTCCATTCTTCTAAGGTAGGGGCACGTTCACCCGCTGCCGTGGAGGGGGCAAACTTGGCGAGGCTGGCGGCATAGACGGGGCCACTCGTTCGGACTCGAATCAGGGTAGAGCGACCATTAATCGGTGGCTCCAGTGTCCGCACTGGAATGGGTAGATTCATCAGCATCCGGCTCGCTCCAGGCGGGATCACCAGTTGAGCAGGCCAGCCAGACTGCCGCTGATTCCGCAGCAAGTCATTCGTCACGCGATCGCCGGGCCCAGCATAAACACTGCCGTTCGGATTTTCTGTGTAGGCTGGCAGCTCAATAAATGGGGCATCCGGCTGACTCAGATAACTGGCTGCCTGGAGCACGTTGACTGTTACGGGTTTTTTTCCAGGATTATGCAGGATAATCCCCAAGTAGAGGGTTCTAAGATCTTCTGGGGGCTTTGCTTTAGCGATATGGTGGGCAAACAGATCAAACCGCCCCTGTAGGAGTTTATTGAGGTGAGCGCCGGGAAATTGCTTACCTGCCGGTGAAAACGTGGAGAGCAAAATCCCTTCGGTTTGCACCACTTCAGGGCTATTGCTGTTGAATACCAGGGTTGAATTGAGACGGCCAGGTAAAGCGCGTACCTCTTGGGGTTGAAGCACCTCTTGGGGCGGGGCGGGGGCGGCAGGACTGGTCTGGGCCAAAAAAACAGGCAGCAAAGGCAGCATAGGTAAGGTTTAATACCGAATTTAGAGGCAAACAGACTGTATAGATTAACCTATTCGCTGGCGCATCGTCCCCTATTCAGTTGACTTTTAAGTAATATTTTTAATCGCACGTTCAGCTTCCCAGCGTAGACCTGTAGCAATGCGAAACAATTCCTGCCCAGTATGTATGTAGTGATCGTCATAGTTGAACGTGAAAAATTCTAGCTCCTCCAGGCCGTCCCCGACTTGATTCAGGCAGTAGTAGAGATGGGCTGCCACACCGGCGACATTAGCAGGATTGGGAAGGGTGCAAAACGACTGTTGAGCTTGACTGAGACGCTGGCGGCACCCTTCAAGGTAATCCTGAAACTCCTCCATCAGTTCATCATCAAAGGGATCCGCCGCCAGCTCATCCAGTTGCTCTTGCAGGGATTCTAAAATTGATCTGAGAAGCTGGTTAACTGGACTGTAAACCTGTTTAAGCCACAGCTGAAAATGCTCATCGATGTGCTGTCCTGTAGGGTGCTGGACCCGGTGCTGCTTTTGAACAGCTGCCGTTCGCTGGTGGCGACTTCTTGTTGGGCAGGGTGCGCGTAACTGCCAGTCGTAAAATTGCCGGTGCTGAGGGTCGCCGAGGATTTCGTAGGCCGCATTAATTTGAGCAATCTGCTCATGATCACTATCCCCAGAGTTGCTGTCAGGGTGAAATAATTTGACCAGACGACGGTAGGCTTGCTTGATCTCGGCCTGGCTTGCCTCTGGATGAACTCTGAGTGTGTCATAGTGATTCGGTGCCATAAGGCTATGGTATCCCTGGGCAGACCTAGTTTGCCAAGGTCCTACTCTGGTTTGAGGGTAGCGGTTCCAGCTTTTTAAAGTAGACAACAGTCCTATTCATTATCCCAATGCTGTTTCTAATCCTGGTGGGCTTCCTGGCGTTTTACTTAGCCTGGAATTTGGGAGCAAACGATGTCGCCAATGCCATGGGCACCTCTGTGGGCTCCAAGGCGGTAACCCTGCGGCAGGCGCTCTTAATCGCCGGGGTGCTGGAGTTTACCGGCGCTGTTCTGTTCGGGCGAGAAGTTTCGGAAACTCTAGCCACGAAAGTGGTGAATCCAGCTATCTTTGCCCCAGAAGTATTTCTCACGGGTATGGTATCCGTGCTGCTTACCTGTGGATTATGGCTGCAAATCGCCACTTGGCGGGGTTGGCCTGTAGCTTCCTCCCATGCAGCCGTGGGGGCGATCGCCGGCTTTAGCTGGGTGTCAGCAGGGTTGCAGGCAGTAGACTGGTCAGCTATTGGTGTGATCTCCCTCACCTGGATTCTCACTCCCCTGATAAGCGGTAGCGTTGCCGCGCTGCTTTACAGCTTGATCAAGCATTGGATTCTCGACCAGCCTGATCCGGTCGGGCAACTAGAAGAGTGGATTCCCTGGCTCAGTACCGCTTTGTTTGGTGTGTTTGGCGTGATTGTTTTACCCACATTGAGCCTTCCCCTGCAAGCGTTCCTAGAGCAGCATGGCATCGCCTTACCAGCGCATGACCTGGCGATCGCTAGTGGAGGAGCCGCTGCCGTGGGGCTGACCGTAGTAAGCTGGCAGCGATTGAGGCGGTCTACCGGAACCGCAAGGCAACAGGTGGAGCGGCAGCTCGCTCAGTTCCAGGTACTGAGCGCTTGTTTTGTTGCCTTTGCCCACGGCTCTAACGATGTGGGGAATGCTGTGGCCCCCCTAGCAGCGATCGCCTACATCCACCACACCGGCTCAGTACCCCTTCAGGGCTTTGAAGTTCCGCTCTGGGTATTAGTGCTGGGGGGAGCTGGCATTGTCAGCGGGTTAGCTGTTTGGGGCAAGCGGGTGATTGCCACGGTGGGCGAAAACATCATTTCCCTGCAGCCGAGCAGTGGTTTTTGTGCCGAACTGGCCGCCGCAACCACGATTTTACTCGCCTCGCGCCTAGGCCTTCCCGCGTCTACAACCCATGCCTTAGTGGGTGGAGTCGTGGGTATTGGTCTAGTGCAGGGCTTAAAGTCAATTCAGCTTGGCGTGGTGCGGAATATTAGCCTGGCTTGGCTGGTCACAATTCCGATCGCCATCATCTTGAGTGCGGGGATGTTCGCGTTAGCTAGAGCTTGGTCATCCCCCATCGCTCGTCTGTTGCCATAGCAGCAGCAATTATCTTTGACCTGATATGAGCCTGCGAGAGCTGATGGTTTTTGATGTTGTATAGCCTGAAAACCGATAGGGAGGCTATAGAGATACTGAGTGAAGTGCCATAAGTCTTCACAGGATCGAAGCCACTCATTTTCACCCATTGGATAGAGACTACAGCACTGAGTAATCTGAGACGCTGAAGATAAATTGAAACAAATCTTCAACTGTGCATAAAAGTTATGGGTGGCATTAATCAGATCAAGACAGCAGCTTTGTTGGGATTACTTAGTGGTCTTCTAGTTCTGGGAGGCTACTACCTCATAGGCGACGAGTCAGGACTTTACATCGGTTTAGCCCTAGCTGCCTTCACAAGTTTTGGTTCCTGGTATTCTTCTGACCAAGCGGCTCTTGCTTCGTTTCGGGCTCGGCCCATAGAGCGGCATGAAGCTCCAGAACTCTACGACATAGTTGCTTCTTTAAGCGATCGCGCAGGGATTCCCATGCCAAAACTGTTCGTGGCTCCTACCAAGTCTCCCAATGCTTTTGCTACAGGTCGTGATCCTGACCACGCAACAGTGGCCGTGACTGAAGGAATTCTAGAGTCACTTTCCCGTGAGGAATTGGAGGGGGTCATTGCCCATGAGCTGACTCATATTCGTAATCGCGACACCTTAATACAGGCGGTTGCTGGGACTGTTGCCGGGGCTATCACTTTTATCGGACGAATCCTTACCTTTGGAGCGCTTTACGGCCCTGTTACGCGCGATAGGCGTCAGGGGGCAAATCCATTTGGTGTACTGTTCCTGATTGTGCTGGCTCCGATCGCGGCGGCGCTAATCCAATTTGCTATTTCCCGTACTCGCGAGTTTTCTGCTGATCTGGGCTCGGCTGAGATTACTGGTAATCCGGCTGCCCTTGCCAGTGCTTTAGAGAAGCTTGAGGCGATGGGCCACCAAATTCCCATGAACGGTAACCCAGCCATGTCTCCACTACTGATTGTCAACCCGTTGTCCACTCAAGGTCTGCAATCCCTTTTTCGGACCCATCCCTCAACCGAAGAACGAGTTCGGCGTCTGTTAGAGTTAGCTAAAGAAAAACAAGCTGCCTTGAAAACGGCTGAGAAGCTTTTGCCGCTCCGGCAGAGTTAGTCCCTACTCCTCTTGGATGAGTCCCGCAATTGTCAAGATGGGAGAGACTCAACGCTGCTTTAGCTTTCACAATTGCACCCGTTGAGCCTGCCGAACGCTTTCCCGACGGCGGGCTTGATCCCACTGGCGGTGCCGCCATAACACGTACCCGGTCACAGATAAAGCGATGGGTGTCAGGCCGGCAATCATATAGAGGACTCGCGTGACTAGCCCACCAAAAGTACCAACGTGGAAGAGGTAAATTTGATTCCAAATCCAAGTATTTAGTGGTGCTTTGAACGTATTCTCAGCCCGCAAAACTACCCCAGTGTACTGGTCAAGATAGACGTAACTGCCACCGTAGGGGTGAGCATCCTGAGGGAGTTTTTTCCAAACATTAACCGCTGCTTCGGGAGTTTTTGCCGGAAAAATCTTGGTTGTTTCTGCTCCTGGAAGGGCAGCATCAGCGTTGCGTAAGACCTCATCAATGGTCATTGGTGTTGCACCAGCAACAAGCTGCGAGGTGGGTGGATCGGGTGGCGACGGTGCACGTGTGATCCAGTTGACGGCTGGATCAAGCGTTTCGTAAAAAGTCATCGCTGACCCTGTGAAAGCAAGGATGGCAAGAAATATCAGGGATAAGATGCCTACAACTTTGTGGACATCGTAGTTTACCAACCGGCTAGGTGCTTTCCATCTAACTTTGAAGCCTGGAGCTATCCGTTTCCACCCTGGCCAGAGAATTATTCCAGTCAGGCATAGCAGTAGCATCAGCAGACCAGAGATCCCCACAACTTTCGCGCCATAACTACCAGCAAACAGGTTCACGTGTAGCTCGATCAGGAATCCTGCGAGTGTTTGTTCGAATGGACGTGAGCCGAGAATAGTGCCACTGTAGGGGTTAACGTAGACGTTGGTGTACTCCTCACTCGCTGCCTCCATCATCACCGTGTAAACCCCATCCAGCTCACGGGGAACGATGACGCGGTGAACCTTCAGATCTGGACGGGCCTCTCGCACAGTATCCAGCACTGTTTCCAGGGGTAGCCGCTTCTCTTGAGGGACAACCTGAAGTAGTTGGGGATGCAAAAAGTGGTCGAGTTCTTCTGAAAAGACCAGTGAGCTTCCAGTTAAGCCGATGATAGCCAGGAGGATGCCGGCTACGATGCCCGCATAGCGATGCAAGATTAAGGCAGGTTGGCGAAGTTTTCTCTTGAGCATGGTTGAAAAGAACTAAAACTCTACTGAAAGCGTTCCTAAGACCCTTAAGGGCGCACCGGGATTCACTCCCAATCGAGAACCAAAGCTTGCTGATGAGAAATAGTCCACATTAAACAGGTTTTCGAGATTCAATTGAGCG
>JAUJON010000257.1 GCA_030447595.1 Thermosynechococcaceae cyanobacterium YX3bin19 | reverse complement strand
TCCCCTTAACACTTATTCAGTGAAGTATTGTCACATACCTAATAGCATACTGAAGTTGAGAAGAACTTACAATCCTTCGGTTTTACTAATAATTAGTGTTTATATTTCTTATGGATAACAAAGGTTATTGAGTTGCTGCAAAATTCTTAGAGGCAGTAAAACAATGCTAGGGGAACTGTTCACGGTATAGTGCTACGATTCGAGCCGTGACTTCGGGGATAGTCAAATTATCGGTACAAATCTCAATCGCATCCGCCGCTTTTCTCAAAGGTGCAATTAAGCGGGTACTATCTTTTTGATCCCGGGCATCAATATCCTGTTCCAGTTGCTGGAGGCTAACCTCTGCGACCGATTGTTGGAGCTCTTGCTGGCGGCGACGAGCCCGCTCTTGAACCGAGGCAGTCAAAAAGATTTTCAATTCAGCATCTGGAAATACGTGAGTGCCAATGTCGCGTCCTTCTACCGCAACGCCCCCTTGAGCACCATAGGATTGCTGTTGTTTGACCAGCCCTCGGCGCACTGCCGGTTGGGCAGCAATGGCAGAGACCTGTGCCGTTACTTCCAAGCTGCGAATTGCTTGCGTCACATCCTGTCCGTTGATCCAGACTTGAGGGGGAACACTGGGATTCGGTGCCGCAACGAGCTGAATCTGACACTGGTTCACCAGCTCGGCGATCGCGGCTCCATCTTGGCTCGAAAGCCCTGACTGGAGAACCAGCCAAGTGACCGCCCGGTACATGGCCCCTGTGTCTAAATAGAGCAGTCCTAGTGCCTGGGCCGCTTTGCGGGTAACAGTCGATTTACCAGCTCCAGCCGGCCCATCAACCGCCAGAATTGGCAGTCGATTGTGCAGCAAAATATTGTCAATCAGCCGAGTGGAGCCAATCGAGGCAGCGATCGCTAACAGGCCAACCTCTTCAACTTTTTCCAAGGGAGCTAGAGTTGTAGGATGAACTAATTCAATATACTCAGGTTTGACTGCCGGGGCTATGTCAAGCTGCCGCTGAACTGCTTGAATCAAAACACTACTGATGCGAATCCCTGAGTAAAAAATCTTCTTAGCTTGCTGTAAGCCGTGGTACAAGGCTGCTGCCTGTTGCTTTTGCACTGAAGTTAAGTACTGGTTACGAGTGCTGTAAGCCAAGCCACTGGCTTCTCGAACGACTGGGCACGGTACGACCTCAACCGGAAAATTTAGATCCGCTACTAACCGCCGAACGACAGCAAGCTGTTGAGCATCCTTTTGCCCCAGATAAATCCGCTGAGGCTGAACAATATTTAATAGCTTAGCCACTATCGTTGCCACGCCCTGAAAGTGCTGTGGCCGAGACTGAGCACATAATTGCCTCATCATCTCTAAGGGAGGCACAACTTGGGTAACTGAGTTGCTTGAAAAAAGCTGACTGGGTGGTGGAGCAAAAATGGCATCTACTCCGACTTGTTGACACAGAGCCTGGTCTGTTTGCAAGGCCCGAGGATATTGTTGAAAGTCCTCTTCCGGTGCGAACTGCAAGGGGTTAACAAAGATGCTGACCACTACAGTTCTATTTTCATACCGTGCCCGTTGAATTAGGCTCAGGTGCCCCCAGTGGAGTCCTCCCATTGTGGGGACAAAGCCTACTTCATTGAAGAAGTCAGCCCGATCAGAAGGAGCACCAATTGCTTCATGGCTTTGCCCAACTCGAAGGACGCTAAGGAAGCGTTGCAAGTCAGCTACTGTTGTGAGTATCACTGGTTCGTGGGCCATACTAGTATTTTCTCAAGAATCTTCGAAGCAAGGCTCCAACCTCAAGAAATACTGCTGACTTGGATTAGCCGTGATGGTGCTCGGCTACTTCACGACGTCAACCCGGACTGGAGCAGTACCACTCCGGACAACACCGATAACCTGAGCTGCTTTTCTTGATAAATCAATCACCCGACCGTGGCTATAGGGGCCGCGATCATTAATTCGCACAATCACAGAGTGACCGTTGCGGGTGTTAGTAACTCGTACCCGAGTACCAAAGGGTAAGCTCCGGTGGGCAGCCGTTAAAGCATACTGGTTAAATCGCTCTCCATTTGCCGTCTGTCTGCCGTGGAAACCTGGCCCGTACCAGGATGCCCAACCTTTAACCAGAAAGCTCAGGGGCTTAAAGACAACTTGCTTCAGGCGCTGAATAGAGACAGGACGACCAGGAATTTTACTTAAAGGAGGAGCATCGCCCAGCAACCGTCGCATGCGATTAGCCACTTGCAAAGCATCCGCTACTGAGTTATTAGTCTTATCGGGTGAAACGGTTTGAGCATTCAGCTCGACTAAGTGTTCGCTACCAGCACGGACAACGTGCTGGTTCCGTTTAGGATCCCAAATCACTTTGATTAATTTAGCGTCAAAGTTGCTGCGACTCAGTTGATTCAGCTTAGCGGCAACGGTTGTGGCTCGCCAGACTGGGTCTTGAGGGTTATTCACAGCGATTGCCTGGGAGGCTGTACTAGCCAGTAAGGGATTGGTGCTGCCGATTGTGGCTACCTTTGCCCCGGTGGTTGCAGTTTGTTGAGATCCTAAAAATGTGAGAACTGGAATACTGCGAACGTACAGGCTCACCGCATCACGGCCTGCGACGCTGTGGGGATGTATAGTGGCAACCACAGTATCTGATGGATCAGTGGATAGAGAGGGGAGATCTCACATCTTCATCTCCACACTAGCTTCAGGGGGCCTTGTTCATTCCACATGACGAT
>JAUJON010000256.1 GCA_030447595.1 Thermosynechococcaceae cyanobacterium YX3bin19 | reverse complement strand
TAAGTTTCTTGTGGATACTCTAATTCAGCTACAGCCTGCAGATCTAGTTTTAGCTTTAGGAATGATGGCGATCGCCATTGGTTTATCGGCTTGGCGAAGACTGGGGCTGGAATGGAGCTTCGCAATCGCCACCGGACGGACGTTGGTGCAGCTTCTCGTGGTCGGCTCTATCCTGGCTATTGTGTTTGAGTGGCAAAATCCTGGGGCAGTTCTTGCCGTTGTCGCTGGGATGCTGACTATTGCCGCAATTGAAACCCGTAACCGGATTGGGATGCCGCAGCGAAAAAAGGGGAAGAAATCTGCTACGCTGCTGCCGCTGATTTGGGGAGCGATTTTACTGAGCACCGTGCTCACCTTGAGCTACGTTAATCTCCTCGTTATCCGCCCTGAAACCTGGTACGACCCGCAATACTTGATTCCCCTAGCCGGGATTGTTTTAGGCAATGCCATGAATGGAGCCGCGATCGCCGGTGAACGTTTGGTGCGAATGATTCAAAACAATCGGCAAGAGATTGAAACGCACCTATGCTTGGGCGCTACTCCCCAGCAAGCGATCGCTCAATATCACAAGGATGCCGTTAAGGCTGGGCTTATCCCTACCATCAACGCCATGATGGTAGTAGGAATCGTTACCCTACCCGGCATTATTACTGGTCAACTGCTTAGTGGGGTTGACCCCCTGGAGGCGGCTTCCTATCAAATCTTGATCATGTTTATGTTGGCCTTTGCCACTTTGATTACAACCCTGCTAGTCACAGAGGGACTCTACCGGCAATTTTTCAACCAGGCCGCCCAGTTAACAGTACGTTAGCGATAGCTCTGCTGGTCCGCCAGGTAGCCTGCTTCAATCAAGCCGATCAGCAGGGCGATGGCTATTAGCGATCAACGAGGATGTTGTCAGCTTAATGTACTAGCTGATTGCCCAAAACCTTGCCAGCAACGGTAACGCGATAGCTGTAAAACCGATGGCTAGTAGCACTGCTAGGCGAATGAGGTCAGAGCTCATCCCACCTATCCCACTAACAGTACGGAGAGTAAGGAGATAAACAACGAACCCAAGGGGCGTCAGCAATGCCAGATATCTCGCTGTTTGATTAGCTCCCCAGCAGCGTTGCCAGTGCAAGCTTACCCAACAGCCTAATACTTCTCCAAGGCACCATCCTGCTGAAACACCTAGAAAAGGTGGGATCACTCCTTCTAACTCGGCATTAGGCATAAAGGTTGTGACATAGGTTAGACCTAGCTGCCACCCCAAGAACATTAGCCCGAAAGCGCCTACTGCACCCCCTAAAGCTGCTGCAAGATATCCTGTCTGCCCATTTTGAGATCGGTGTCTTACCATAACGATGCTTGAGCAGAACTAATCAATATTTGAAGTCGGGGCAGAAGTAGATTTCCCTGCGGAAGTCTGCCTTTGATTCAACATTCTAGGCGACTCACTATTCCCTCTCCTAGAACTAACGGAATGTAATTGTGGGGTGGTCAACCGCTCTCTACAATGTTCTTTTATTTTCCTATTCCCTCGGATGCAGCGTTTGTCTATCTATCTGAAGAGCCTCGTGAACACATTGTTAGCTAAGCTACCTTGCAAGTATAGAAACTCATCGCTACAGGCTGAGCATTATGGTTCATAGAGCAGATAGAACTGAACAAGAAGAAAATGATGCAGCAATCAGGCAGGAAGTCGAGGCAGAAATTCAAAACGAGCTTGGACCAGAGGGGCGATTAGGGCCCGGTTTAGAAGAATTAGAGGACTTGGAAACTGAGCTTGGTCTGGAGGAAGTTGCTCTGGACGAAGCCGAGATTGATGCACTTGCGACAGACGACACCGATGACAATCTAGATGCTGATGATGACGGCATTTACAATAAAGATGCTGAAGGGATCATAGATAACCGTCCACAAGAACTCAGCCAGTCCTATGGTACAGGGCTGCAGGGGAGGCCCAATGATCGCGCCGGCAGCTACTCACGTCGCAGCGACAAGCATTTTGATAACGAGGCTGATCCAATCCTCACCGGTGGCGATATAGATGCCAACTACGAACAGGCAGCCGTGGTAGGTGACGAGGCTGTGGGTGGAACGGTTGCGACCCCTGACCAAGACATTGTGGAAGAATTAGCTGCCGCGGTTGGTGTAGAAATACACGATCAAACACCTTTGGCAGTAAATGACATGCTTGAGCACCGAGACGATCAGCGCTGGGAACTTGATCCTAAATCCTCTGAAGATTACCCGAATCGCCGGGGCGAGTAAGCAACTGGGCCTTGAATCAGCTAAGGCGTTGGTGCTAGATCAGTTTACCTTATGGAACTGACTTCTTTTCCCAAACACGGTTACCGCAACGTTGGAGATATTAATTATGAAAGTTCCACCAGAGATTACCTATCGAGGTGTTGATAAAACAGATGCGATCGCAACCTTAATCAATGAAAAGATTGCCAAGCTAGAGCGAGTTTGCGATCACATTAGCAGTTGTCATATTGCGATTGAAAAGGAGCAGGATCGTCCCCGTGACCGCTCTCCCTATCGAGTGCGCCTCGATATTACTGTTCCTCCCGGTCATGAGGTAGCAGCGGAAGGCCATATTGGCAACCGCACACAGTACGCTGAAGTGGATGTGGTGATTCAAGACGCGTTTAATAAGGCGTGGCGTCAACTTAGGGATTTGTCTAGACAGCAGAAGGAGCACGTCAAAGGGCAAGTTAACGATGGCGCAGAGGCTACAA
>JAUJON010000255.1 GCA_030447595.1 Thermosynechococcaceae cyanobacterium YX3bin19 | reverse complement strand
ATTTAATGTCATATGTGTAAGCCACTTTATTTCCTGTAATAGTATATTTTGGCTTAAGCAGCTCACTGAGGGTTATACCAGGATGGTTAACAAGATCATCTTCATCGGAACTTTCTGTAAGTGATGCTACAACATCCATTTCTTTTTCAGGCTCATCGGTCTCAAGTTCAAAAGAAATCTTACTTCCTGCCCTCGTCACTATTAAACCTGCAGAAGGTATGTAAGATTTGATTTTGTATTTTCTAAAAGCCGGGAATAAATAGGGTTGATTATAAAACTGATCAAGGTTGATTGTATGGGAAAGTAAAGACCATTTGCTATCCAGTGGAAAATGATCATTGATCAGGTTATCCGGAGGTGTTAAAAAATAATATTCGTCATATTCCTTTTTAAATTTTGTCACACCCGTATTTGAATAACCGCTTGCCCATGTAGCATCCAGCAAATACCATTTGTTATCTATTTGAACAGCATTCCATGCATGTATTCTTTTTGTTTGATCACCTATAGAGTCTGAATACCAACGAATATATCATGTAACTATTTCCGACTTAATATTAGAATAATCGCACAGTGTTTTAAAAAGCCTGCTATAACCGTAACAGATTGCAACCTGCTCTCTTAAGACTTTCTTTAGTTGGTTCTCTTTTTAGTTTTTTTATTCTGGTTTGTGATGAATCTTGCTGGTATTTTTGAATATGTCATTGATGCTTACGTCAAAGATCTTTGTTTGACGATTTAAGTAAATAATCACCCTGCAAATAAGATCTTATTCAAGGTCGAAGATCTCTACGTAAAGTACCAATATCCTAGCAACAAAGTCGAGAATGCTTCTAGACAAGCCCGTGAGCAGTGGCAATCTCTGAGTAAGTATCTAGGGAAGCGCGGTCACAAAGTTCCTTGGATCACCTACCTACTATGGATGAGGAAGGTCTCGGAAAGTCACCTTATCAAGGAGAAGCACAACGTCCTTGGCAACGAAGCGTCTTGGGAAACGTTCCTGGCAAGGATCTGCAACAACTCTTCTCCTAGGTGGAACCGTGCGCTGGGAAAGCATATAGTTGGTGGAGTAGAGCTGGACAAAGACGATACCGCAAGAGCATACGAGGAGTTTACGAAAGTAGTTTACACTGCTTCGCCGCTTGAACGATGGCGGATTGAAGGAATCACAAGAGAGGCTGTCAGGAAGGATCAGAGATACCGCAAGAAGCTAGGCGAGCAACTGCTGATCTTTCGCGGTAGAGGCGGTGCCGGCAAAACTGTTACCCTTCTGCGGCTCGCCCATCAGATCTACAACGAGTTCTATGGCAGTATCCTGGTACTGACGTACAACAAAACACTTGTTGCCGACATACGTAGGTTGCTGGACTTGATGGAGATTAACCAGGGTTTTTCCGACAGGAAGATTCGGATAGGAACGGTCCACTGGTTTATGGGCAAGATCCTGCACGAGAGCGGGATCTGCAAGGGAGAAGATCCGTCCTTCTTTGAGAATTACGAAAGCTATCTTGAAGATCTACTAGAGCACATACGCGGAGGAGCCTTTACTAAAGACGATATTGAGACAATGAAAGAGAATGATCCAGAGAGCTTTAGCTGGGATTATATAATGATTGACGAAGGCCAAGACTGGCCTGCCACCGAACGTGAAGTCTTGTTTTTCCTATACGGTCACCGACGTTTCGTTGTGGCAGACGGTTACGATCAGTTGGTACGCCAAGGCTCGAAAAGTGACTGGCGGCGCGGCTTAAACATAAAGGAGTCGCAGACGGTACCACTCAGAAAGAGCTTGAGGCTCAAAGGCGACCTCTGCAGGTTCGCGAACGCTTTTGCAGAGCGAATGGGACTCAGAGAGTGGCATGTAGAAGCCAACTCGGAGATCTGGGGTGGTCGTATAGTAGTTGTCGAAGGACTCTACGCCAAGACGCCAGAATTGCACCAGGAGCTGTTTGAGGAACATAAGAAGCTCGGTCCCGATAAAAACGCTGATAATGAGCCGATCGATATGCTGTTCTGCATCCCGCCCAAATTAGCCAAAGAAAGGGTTGTGGCGAAAAAGCTCGAAGGCTGGGGCTGGCAGGTGTGGGATGGCTCTGTTGAACAAGAGAGAGGAAAGGGACCCGAGTCTGAAAAGCAATTTCGTATTGTAACGTACGATTCTTGTCGTGGTCTTGAGGGCTGGACGGTAGTTAATCTTGGCTTTGACGATCTCTACGATTACAAAGTTAACGAGTGGAAGAAGAAAGCTGTCGAAGAAGCTGACCTATCAACCTCACCGGAACAGTATGCTGCGCAGTGGCTAACGATCCCCTTAACACGAGCGATCAACACACTGGTCATTCAAGTTTCCTCAGCCGATCATGTCGTTAAGGACGCGTTACGCGACGTAGCAGAAGAATGTAATGACCTTGTAGAATGGCACGTAAAGTAACTATAGTGACAGCACCTCCACCGTGTCGCCCTCTGGCGCTCGCCGCCCTAACCATCAACCTGCGGCTCTAATTCCCCCCTCACGAATTCCTCAAGCACAGTGAGCGCCGTTCGCGCCTGCCGCTGCGTCGCTCGAGTTTAGAGAGGTAAGGATCAAGACAGGTTCGCCTCACCCCCCGCACAGGCCCGCATATCGAGGTGGTCGAGCACGGTGCCGTCAGGCTTTATAGCTTCGAGGGTGAGATGCTCACCGGTTACGCGGACGAGCGTGGCGTGGTGGGCGGAGGCAGAGGCGGCCGTCCATC
>JAUJON010000009.1 GCA_030447595.1 Thermosynechococcaceae cyanobacterium YX3bin19 | reverse complement strand
ACTGAACCTAATGAGCTAGATCAGGGTGTAATCCTAACCCGTTTCCCATCTTTGCTTTGCTAACATTGGGATCTTAATAGCAGGGTATTGAACTTTAGTTAAAACCTAAAGATTCTAATGTTCGTCTACTAGCTTGCCTGAAGATGAGCTTCACACTTACCACAAACGTCTGGTGGACCAACGATGCAAATTAGGTTAACTAATCGGCAACAGCAAGTTTTGTGGGCAACCGTCCGCCACTATATTGCGACTGCTGAACCTGTTGCTTCAAAAGCGCTTGTTGAAGAGTATAAGCTCAAGGTTAGCTCTGCAACGATTCGCAATGCCATGGGGGTATTAGAACACGCAGGGCTGTTGTACCAACCCCATACTTCTGCAGGCCGAGTACCCTCTGACTTTGGTTACCGAATCTATGTGGATGAACTGATTACCCCCTCTACGCTGCTGGTGCAACAGGCAGAACAACTGCTGATCAATCGCCTAGATGCTGAAGGCGGGGGCTTCGAGGCTCTCCTGCGAGGTGCTGCCCAGATTTTGGCTACCCTCAGTGGTTACATTACCCTAGTGACAATCCCCCAGGCAAGTACAGCGACAATCCGGCACTTACAGCTGCTGCAGGTCGAGCCAGGGCGGGTGATGTTGATTGTGGTTACCGACTCCTACGAAACCCAGTCAGCTTTGATAGAGTTGCCGCTTCAATCTCAGGGCGAGTCCAATGATTCAGAACTTGTAGAGCGCGAACTACAAATTCTCTCTAATTTTTTAAACCATCACCTGCGGGGGCGGATGCTTGGTGAATTAATTACCCTTGATTGGCAGGACTTAGATCGAGAATTTAGGCAGTATGCTGACTTTCTTAGGACCTTGGTTAATGATCTCATCCGTCGTAGCCAACTCCCAGCCTCAAACCAGATTCTGATTAGTGGGCTGGCAGAGGTGTTGCGCCAACCAGAGTTTTCCGAGCTACACCAGGTCCAAACCATTATTCAATTGCTGGAAGAAGAACAGGACCAGCTCTGGCCGCTGATCTTTGAGTGGCCTCAAGAGATGAGCAATTCAACATCGAGCCCATCTTCCCTGAAGCAGCGAGTCAGAGTGCGCATTGGCTCTGAGAATCCTCTAGAACCAATCCGAACCTGCACTCTCATTTCGTCCAATTACCAGCGTGGCTTAGTACCGATTGGCAGTGTGGGTGTGCTAGGGCCGACTCGCATGGCCTACGAGAAAGTAATTGCTCTGGTAGAAGCTACCGCCGATTACCTTTCTGGTACTCTCAGCCAGCCAGCATAGGTTGGCGAGATGCCGATAAGTCGTCTGTGGCATCCGATAAGTCTTATTATTCCAAGCTGATGGGCAGCAGATTGAGTCAAAAATTGTTTCAATAAAATAGGTGGCAAGAATCGGTTAGGAGACCGAAAAGCCAGCGATGGAATCAAAAACAAAAGTACATCCTGGAGTTTTAGCTGCTGTCCTTGGGGGGATGAGCGCTTTGTTGCTGTCACTACAAGCTGGCATTTGGTTTGAACCATTCCAGTCAGGACTTCCTGCTATTCCTAGCTCGACTAGCTCCCCAGTCCCTGTGCCGGAGCAATTACCGCCTCAACCCACGGTTAAACCCTCACCCATTCCTAATGGGCTGCGCCTTAGCAATCAGACACCAAATGCTGTGCGAGTAGTGTTAATGGCACAGCATTCAAACAGGGGCAGCCCAGCTTATCTTGAGCCTGTCCACTGGGACTTTACGCCGGGTGAAGGGGGCCAGCAGGGGCTAATTCTATCGCTTCCAGCTAAAAATCTCAGGCTGAAAACCGGAGATATTCTCGTTGCCTTTGCCTTGGATGGTTCTCAACAGTATTGGGGACCCTATGTTGTTGGCAAAACTGCTGCTCCTACCAAGCGAGGTCAATCAGGGGAATGGTACTTGGTTTTGCAGCCTTAGAAAGATTTTGGCAACCAGCGTTCTGTGCAGCCTAGTGGCTAGAGAAGTTAAAACTAGAGGAACTAGTGCTGTGGAGTCCAGCCAGTCATTTAGTAGATGGCAACTCAGCGATAGCGAGCTGACCACTTTTAGTACCGCTGGATTGCACCTAACCTGCGAGCACTTGGGTTCCAAAGGCTGAGCTTGCATACACGCAAGTAGTTAAACAAGCCATACACTGGTTCACTAGCTTTCAATATTTCTAGTTTTCTTTTGTCGGGTGCAATTGAAATTGTTTCTGAATCTTTGGATTAAAGCCCTGGTGAAGTATGGGCATTACCCTCTTGTCCTCCGGGGGCTCTCAATTCTGAGGGTGTCCATAATCTGTTGGTTAGCCTTTTTTAGACACCTGGGCAGTATTGGCCTGGTAGACGAAACAGAACCCTTGTTCGCTGAAGCTGCCCGTCAGATGACCGTAACCGGAGACTGGATTACACCCTTCTTTAATGGCGAGCCCCGGTTTGACAAACCGCCCCTAATTTATTGGTTGATGGCGATCGCCTACTTGCTCTTTGGCGTCAACGAGTGGGCGGCACGACTACCTTCGGCTTTAGCAGCAGCGGGATTAACTACCGTGGGATTTTACACCCTGCGGCAATTTGGCCTTTTCGAGCCTGCTGTTGGCCATGCCTCTAGCCATCCGGTAGGGCAACAGAAACAAGGCTGGCAGTTAGAGCTATCCGCCTGGCTAGGTGCAGCTATGATTGCCCTCAACCTGGAAACCATTGCCTGGGGACGGGTCGGGGTTTCAGATATGCTGTTCAGCGGCTGTCTGGGGTCAGCGCTGTTAGTCTTTTTTATTACCTATGCTCGGCCTCAGCACCAGCGGCGTTGGTACCTGGCTTTTTACGTCCTGAGTGCTTTGGCAGTGCTGGCTAAGGGACCAGTGGGTATTGTGCTACCTGGGTTAATTATTGGTGCTTTTCTCCTTTATCTAGGAAACTAGCGAGAAGTCGTGCGGGAAATGGCATTACTTCGGGGCAGCCTTATTTTTTTAATCTTGACGGTTCCCTGGTACATCCTGGTCATTCAGGCCAATGGAGCCGCTTATATCCAGTCTTTTTTCGGCTATCACAACGTAGAGCGATTTACCAGCGTGGTGAATAGCCATGACGCCCCCTGGTATTTTTATGCCTTGGTAATTTTAGCTGGGTTTACCCCTTGGTCTATCTACCTGCCAGCGGCGATCGCTCAAGTCAAATTTGGGCACCAGCACCACTGGCGGGTTTACCCCTTGGTCTATCTACCTGCCAGCGGCGATCGCTCAAGTCAAATTTTGGCAACCGCACCACTGGCGTAAGCAGCCTCGGGCCAGTCAGTTAGGCCTGTTTGCCCTGTTTTGGTTTTTAAGTATTCTTGGCTTTTTCTCCGTTGCCGTGACGAAACTACCGAGTTATGTTTTGCCCCTGATGCCCGCTGCTGCCATTTTAGTTGCGTTGCTTTGGAGTCACTTGACCCAACAGCCTACTAGACCCAACTGGGCTGTGCAGCTCAGTGGTTGGCTTAATGTGCTGCTTTTCTTGCTCCTGGCCGGGGCAACTATTTACAGTCCCCACTGGCTAGATAACGATCCAACGCTGCCGAACTTGCCCCTGCGAGTGCAGCAGTCTGGACTGCCATTGATTAGCGCGCTTATTTGGACAACAGCAGCAGTGATCGGAATTTTGCTCCTGCGGAGACATCGAACTTGCTGGCTATGGAGCGTCAAATTCGTGAGTGTTGCCGCTTTTCTAATTTTTGTGTTCACGCCTGCCTCATTCATTTTGGATGCAGAGCGGCAGTTACCTTTGCGAGAACTCGCAGAAACTGCTGTACGAGTTCAGTATTCGGGTGAAGAGCTGATTATGTTTGGCTTTAGAAAACCTAGTCTCGTGTTTTACACCCAACAATCCGTAACTTATATCAGTAATTCAGCAGCGGCAATTTCGTACCTGCAAGCTTTGAGCAGTCATGCATCTGATTCAACGGCTCTACTCTTAGCTTCCCATGAAGACTTCTCTTCTCTAGGGTTGGAGTCTAACGCTTATGAGCAAATCGCTACTGCTGGGGTTTATCATTTGCTCCGCATTGACAACCGGGTGAAGCAGTAGTAGGAGATTTTGCCACAGCTGCAGTTGCCTACTATTAACGCTTGTACAGTAATGACTTAAGGGGTTGCTAGGAATTAGGCTGCGGTCAAGTTTTATTTAGACCAGCTTGTGGCTAGAGTTCCATCAGCCTCAATAGTAGATTGATCAGACCATTACTACCAATGGATAACGGCAGACGGGATCCTCAATATTTTCTCCAGCATCTACCTGAATCTCAGCGGCAAGCACTTCTCAATGAATTAAAGTCAGATTACCAGGAAATTGTTCTAAGCTACTTTAGCGACAGTGAAGTGAGCCAAAAGATTGAAACCTATGTCAACAAGGCTTTTCTAGCAGATGTTTCGGTTTCTCAAGTGATGACAATCCACATGGAATTGATGGACAGGTTTGCTAAGCAATTAAAATTAGAAAACCGGAGCGATGAAGTCCTCTTAGACTACCGCATTACTTTAATAGATACGATCGCTCAACTCTGTGAAACCTATCGGTGTTTAATGTCTAGAGAACAAACATGAACTACTGACCCCGAACATTGACTGAGGACTGTTGTAGATCATGTGCGCCTCAAGACAAACCTACGTTCTCAAACTTTACGTAGCTGGCAATACACCCAACTCCGTCCGAGCTTTGAGAATTCTCAACGATATTTTAGAGCGAGAATTTTCAGGGCTTTATGTACTCAAAGTGATTGACGTGATCAAAAACCCTCACCTTGCCGAGGCAGACAAGATTTTAGCCACACCCACCCTGGCTAAAGTTTTACCACCACCTGTGCGGAAACTCATTGGTGATCTATCGGATCGCCAAAAGGTGCGGCTCGGTTTAGATTTGTTTGCTCAAGAACTTCAAGAAGGATAGATAGCTGTTCAATAAAATGATGAGCCAAGGAAGGGGAACCGATCAAAGCAATCACTTATCTAGGTTGGAAATGCAAAAGCTCCGGACTATGATTGAGGGCTTTGATGAAATTAGTCACGGCGGCTTGCCCCTAGGCAGAACGACTTTAGTGAGTGGCACTTCTGGAACCGGTAAGACCTTACTGGCAATCCAGTTTCTCTACAACGGCATTACTCATTTTGATCAGCCCGGAATTCTAGTGACGTTTGAAGAAACCCCAGTCGATATCATTCGCAACGCCTCAAGCCTGGGTTGGGATTTGCAACGCTTCATTGATGAAGGCAAGTTCTTTATTTTAGATGCCTCGCCGGATCCTGAAGGGCAGGACGTAGCGGGAGACTTTGACCTTTCTGCCCTGATCGAGCGGATTCAGTACGCGATTCGTAAGTACAAGGCCCAAAGAGTTTCAATTGACTCAGTCACCTCTGTGTTTCAGCAGTACAACGCCGCCTTGATTGTCCGGCGAGAGATCTTTCGGCTAGTTGCCCGCCTCAAGCAGATTGGTATGACTACTATTCTGACCGCAGAGCGCTTAGACGAGTATGGAGCAGTTGCTCGCTTTGGGGTAGAAGAATTTGTCTCAGACAACGTGGTAATTGTCCGCAACGTGTTGGAGGAGAGCGCCGTCGACGAACCATTGAAATTCTCAAATCTCGCGGTACAACTCACATGAAAGGAGAGTACCCGTTCACGATTACCAATCAAGGAATCAGTATTTTTCCGTTGGGAGCGATGCGCCTAACGCAGCGATCCTCTAATGTCCGCGTTTCGTCGGGGGTAACAACCCTGGATGAGATGTGTGGCGGTGGCTTCTTCAAAGACTCCATCATTTTAGTGACCGGAGCAACAGGGACAGGCAAAACCCTGCTAGCCAGTAAGTTTGTCGCCGAGTCCTGCTTGAACGGTCAGCGGGCAGTGCTGTTTGCTTACGAAGAATCTCGGGCCCAACTGTCCCGAAATGCCTACTCCTGGGGCATTGATTTTGAAGCGATGGAACAAAAGGGCCTGCTGAAAATTATTTGTGCTTACCCGGAATCAACCGGGCTGGAAGATCACCTACAAATCATTAAGTCTGAGATTGCTGAGTTCAAGCCGGAGCGCATTTCGATTGATTCACTCTCGGCCCTCTCTCGGGGTGTTAGCGACAACGCCTTTCGGCAATTTGTGGTGGCACTGACCGGATACGCTAAGCAGGAAGAAATTACTGGATTCTTTACTAATACAACGGATCATTTTCGCGGAGCTAACTCCATTACTGAATCCCACATTTCCACCATTACAGACACAATTTTGATGCTGCAGTATGTTGAGATTGGTGGCGAAATGTCTCGGGCGATTAATGTCTTTAAAAATGCGGGGTTCTTGGCACGATAAGGGCATTCGGGAGTACTCTATTAGTACTCAAGGGCCTGAAATTAAAGCCTCCTTCCGTAATCTCGAAGGGATCATCAGCGGTAGTCCAACCCGGGTTGTGATTAACGAAAAGAGCGAGCTTTCCCGGATTGCTCAAAAAGTTCAAGGGATAACTACTGAGAATCTGGGAATTTAAGCTGCAGTTGAGTCAAGCCAGGTCCTGCCATACTGACAAAACAAAAGTTACTGCTGTTTCTGCTGCTCAGCGTAGGCAGCATAAACACCCTGAACGTTATACCAGTTGAGGAAGATCCGGGCAATTTCTAGGGCGAGCTGAGGTTTGCCGCGCTGGATTAGCCATTGGAGCAGCGGTGCCAAGGTACGTTCATTCAGCTGGCCGCCGAGGAAAGCAGCCCCCAAAGCAGGCGATGCAGCCAAGTCATCTGAATCATCATCCGTACTTCCCAGGTGGGATGCTTTTGATAGAACAGAACCCCCATGCGGCCTCGCTGAATTTCCTTGTCAATTAGGTGGGGAATTTGGGCTAGGGAAAAAGGCGGATGCCAGTGGTATCCCACGGCGGTCGGCGCTTTAACCAGTTTCAGCCCCAGTTTTTTCAGCCGTGCTCCTAGCTCTAGGTCTTCCCAGCCGTAGAGTTGAAACCGAGGATCAAACGGGCCAGCCTGCTCTAACCAGGTACGCGATCGCCACATTTCCAGTGGCAAAATAAGCCGCTGAAAAGTCCGTCAACTTGTAAGATTCAACTGTGGATCTGCGAAGTTACAGGTGTTAATGACCCGCCCATAGGTAAATAAGCGGTGATTACCCAGGGTTCGCTGCCCTTGAATCAAGGCATCTGCATGGGATTGAAGAAAATGCTCTGTAACCACTAGATCACTGTCAATAAACACAATTGTGTCTCCTGCCGCCCGCTCCACGCCCAAGTTGCGAGCTGCCGCAGGTCCCTGGTGGTCTTGGCAAAATAGCCGCAGGTGGGAAAGCCGGGTAGTCTGCTCCTGCAGCCAGGCTACAGTACCATCCGTTGAGCCATCGTCCACCAGGATGACCTCGTAGCGGTGGTCAGTCGACAATTTCTGCTGTTCTAAAGCCAATAGGCACTTTTCTAGAATGGGCTTGCGATTATAAGTAGGAATGACAACGCTGAAAAACATGGCTACTCCTGATCAGGTGCAGCTTGCTCAGGGGGCTAGCCCCCATTCCTTCCAGTGGGTGGCAGCTGCACTACCAAGACCCTGCAGATGGCTTGATCGGTTTATCGTCGCTCATCAAAATTAGTACGTTTGGTGACTACTGGTCTTTGCATAGCTTAATCGGACATTATCGGCAATCGTTTGGGGTGCTCAGGAGCCCAACCTATTAGCCTCAACGACATTTTTAATTTGTATACTTTGTGATTGAGAAATGCCAAATTCCTAGACTCATAACCACTGATGCTCATGATCGCCTCCGCAGTTCACTTTGTTTGCCTCAAGCTGCATTTGCAAATCTGTGAAATACCTGACAGGAATTCTGGGCAATTGGTTGATAATAAGGACTCAGTTGTTCTATCACCAATCAATCATGGGCCGCGCTAAAAAGTTGTTCTCGCTTACTCGGGGGGTTGATACATCAGTCTGCATTCCCTACTTGAAGCAGGAGTGGGGGGTGAGGTCATTACCTTGGCTGCTGATTTAGGCCAGGGCGATGAACTCGAACCCATCCGGGACAAAGCTTTAAAGTCGGGGGCAGATAAGGCCCTGGTGGTGGATGCAACCGAAAACTTTGTGCGGGACTATGCCTTTCCGGCAATTCAAGCTAATGCCCTGTATGAAAATCGCTATCCTCTTTCTACAGCCTTGGCCCGGCCCCTAATTGCCAAACTGCTGGTGGAGGCAGCTGAGGAGTATGGGGCCGATGCAGTGGCCCACGGCTGCACCGGCAAAGGCAATGATCAAGTCCGCTTTGACGTGGCGATCGTGGCCCTCAATCCAGCGCTGAAAGTCCTTGCTCCTGCCCGAGAGTGGGGAATGAGCCGGGAAGAAACCATCGCCTACGGGGAACGCTTTGGCATTGCCTCCCGGTGAAGAAAGCTTCTCCCCTACAGCATTGACCGCAACCTACTAGGCCGCAGTATTGAAGCAGGGCCCCTAGAAGATCCCTGGACTGAACCAGATGAAGAGATTTATCTGTTGACCCAGGCGATCGCCGATACTCCCGACGAAGCGGAGTATGTAGAGATCGGCTTTGAGCAGGGTCAGCCAGCCAGCCTCAACGGTGAAACCCTGGCCCCTATTGCCCTAATTAGCCACTTAAACCAATTGGCGGGAAGGCATGGTATTGGGCGCATCGACATGATGGAAAACCGTTTGGTCGGCATTAAATCACGGGAAATTTATGAGACCCCAGCTCTGCTCGTTCTGATCCAAGCCCACCGGGATCTAGAAAGCTTGACGCTGACGCCTGATGTTACCCAGTACAAGCGAGGGATTGAAGAAACCTATAGCAAGCTAGTCTATAACGGCCTCTGGTATAGTCCTCTAAAGCAAGCGCTTGACGCTTTTGTGCAGCAAACGCAAGCCCGAGTTTCTGGCACGGTGCGAATTAAACTGTTTAAAGGGTAATGCCACCATCGTCGGGCGCAAGTCCAGTCATTCACTCTACGCTACTGACTTAGCCACCTATGGGGCAGGCGATCAGTTTGACCATAAAGCAGCAGAAGGCTTTATCTACGTTTGGGGTTTGCCTACTCGGGTTTGGTCCCAGCATAGAGGTCTTCCGGAGGCTTAACCTCTGAACTTTGGAGTTCAAGCTGCTGGTAAGCTTTTTCCTGACGGAACTCCCGCCAAAGCGCGGTGGCAATCCCAGGCAGTAACCAGCCCCAAAGCAATGAAGGCAAACTGTCCAGCCCAAACTACTAGCTGCTCAAGGGAGACAATCTGTCCAGCAAAGAAAGATAGGGTAACAACAACTGCAGCCCAGAGAATGGCGCCAACTGAGTTATAGAACAGAAACTGGCCGTAGGGCATGCCGGCAATACCGGCCATCGGTCCAGCAAAGATTCGCAGTAGAGCCACAAATCGACCCAGAAAAACAGCTCTAGCGGCGCTGTTGCTGAATCAGAGACTTGACTTCTGTAAGCTGAGCTTCCTGGATTTGAAACACTCGGCCTAAGCGGAGTAATAATGGCCAACCGCCATAAACGCCGATCCAATAGCCAAAATTGTCGCCTAAGATTGCACCTGTAACCGCGCTCCCCAGTACTAGCCAATAGTCTAGTTCACCACTTCCAGCAAAAAATCCCCCTACCAAAGTAATTGTCTCACCGCAAGCTCGACTTTATCCATTAAGCAGCATAGCAAAGAAGTCAGACCAAGTGTAGAAGAGGGCACGAGGGACTTTAACCGTGTCTACAATCGGTACTTGACTAGCATTTGCCAAACTGTTGTCTGACAAGCGCGAGCGCATAGTCGGTACTTCTGGTGACCAAGCTGCTAGCTTCTGGAATCATGGGCAACGACGGTCACGCGCAAACAGCGCGAGTAGCGGGTGCTATACAAACTCCCCCAAGCACGGACATGCACCAAATCCTTTGAACTGGCGCTGGCCATAACATTTTAGACAACTGCGGTTACCAAAAATGGAATGCCGTGTTCCCCAGCAGGACCTTCCCATAAGCTTTGGTTGATCTACGCCAGTAATTTCCCGGTTAAGCAGGTGATGGGATTTCCCCAGTCCTTAAACTGCCTGTAACCAAGCACTTGACTGCCATGCTTGCAACCATCGCCGCACTCTGGCAAGACTAGCAGAGGCTGTAATTGCGTTAAACTAACGGAGCGAGCAGCTAAAGTTCTGGCTGCAACAGCAGACCGCTGGCTTTGAAGTGGGTTTGCTTGAGTTATTTTGCCAGGGAGAACGAGAACACCATGTCGTCGAACTTTAATCGTTGGGATTATGACGTTTGAGGGGGCAGACAGTCCAAAGGCAATCGCCATCTCAGCAGTATTGCACTTTTCGTTTCCCAGGCAGCATTGCCCACTTAATTTGGTGGGCGCTTCAGGTTGCCTACACTATGCCCATCAGATTAAATTTCTGAACAGTACAAAATCATGGTAGAACGTCCAATTAAGTAGAATCTGAGCGTCAGGCCGCTGCTGAGCGAGGTTGTTCTCTAGGGAGTCCCAAATCCTGAGACTGAACCTAGGACGCCTGAACATCAAAACTTTGTGGCGCCAGCCTCCGAAGCAATGGAGTCCTTAAACTGTAACCAGGCCAAGCATGGCTCTCAAGACGGCCTTTTTAAAAAACGGAGAAAAAGTTCTGGCTGACAAAAGGGGAGGCCAGGGAGAACGAGAACACCATGTCGTCGAAAGGCAAAGGCAACCGAGGACGAGAAGAACAGCCCTAGATTAAATTGAACTAGGCCGCCAGCAAATCCTAGAACGCCTGAACATCAAAACTCTGGCTTTGATGAAAAGGATGACAAAAGGGTCCTAAGCCGGCCGCCAGCAAATCCTGCCGGGGTCCTAAACCCCCTGTGGCTGAAGAGACTCAGTCGGAAGCGACAGAGGACGTTGATGCTGAAGCAAATCAAGAGGTAACGGCTGACGCATAGGTTCCTCAGGTAGACCCTTAAGTTGCAAGTCTTTTTCTTATTGGCTAGCGATTACAACTACTGAGCTTTAAGCTGCTTGGCAAAGGCAAACGTAACTATTCCATAGACTTCAATTCCAGCGTGTTGCAGTACGTTTGCGGCAGAGCGAGTCGTTGCCCCGGTAGTGTAAATGTCGTCTAGCAGAAGTACAGGGTAAACCGGAGGCTTTCGTAAAAAGTCCTGACCGAGGTTAAAGGCTTGAAACAGGTTTTGTTCTCGTTGGGCGATTGATAGACCAAATTGGGCTTGCGTGTTCTGCGATCGCTCTAAGCCATAGCATTGCAGGGACAACCCTGCAAGAGCGCAGAAGCTGTGGGCCAAAAGTGCTGCCTGATTGTAACCCCGCAGTTTGTACCTATCTTGATGCAGGGGGATAGGGACAACCGTTAGGGGCGGGCGTGAGACTAGAGAACTGCGCCAAGCTTGAGCTAGCCATTGCCCAAGCGGACGAGCAAGTTGAGGTTGATTATTGTATTTCAAGGCAGCGATCGCCCGTTTGAGTGCCCCACCGTAAGACCCCCAAGAAAATATGGGCAATGCCTGCCGAACGTGCCGAGGATGCGGCAATTGACAGCTCCTAATTTGCTGCTGGCAATCAGAACAAATTTCTTGGGCTGCTGAACGACCACACAGGGGGCAAGTCGCGTAGAGAGAAAAGATTGAGCCAGTCCTGTAGGGTTCGCGCTAACTTCATGACCACTATCGCTAGAAAACCGGGGTAGATCCTTCTAAGCCTACGGCCTCAGCAAGGGTGGATAACCCTTGCTGTATCAACCTACGCTGCAGCCCTTCCAAGATACGTCGCACCATCCAGGGTCCTTCGTAGACCCAACCGGTGTAGACCTGTACCAGGCTAGCACCGGCTATAATTTTCTCCCCAAGCGTCTTCAGCTGAAAAAATGCCGCCCACACCGATAATCGGTAGATTGCCTTGGGTTTGCTGCCAAATAAACCGGATCACCTCCGTAGAGCGTTGTCGCAGGGGTGCCCCACTCAGACCCCTGGTTCTTGAGCCGCTGGATTGCCGGTTGCCTGGATCGTCCGAGTTTTCAAAACAGGGCGTTGAATAGTTGTGTTCGTGGCAATAATCCCGGCTAGCTGGTGGAATTGAGCCAGCTCTAGGATGGCGGCGATCGCTGCCCACTCCAGGTCCGGTGAAATCTTTACTAAAAGGGGCTTCCCAGCCTGATTTTCCTGCTGTAAGGCTGCCAGGATCGGACCCAATTGCTCTACTGCCTGAAGCGATCGCAGTCCTGGCGTATTCGGTGAACTCACGTTGACCACAAAATAGTCCCCTAAATCCTGCAGCAGCCGAAAACTACTGAGATAATCCTCTACCGCTTGCTCCAGCGGCGTCACCTTGACTTTCCCAGGTTAATACCGATAGGAATTTCTGGCGGCTGGGACTGCTTCAGCACTGCTGCCATTTGCGCTGCACCTTGGTTATTAAACCCTAATCGGTTGATAGCAGCACGATCTTAGCGGCAGGCGGAACAAGCGTGGGCGTGGATTTCCGGGTTGGGCATGGTGGGTAACGGTGCCGAGTTCCGCATAGCCAAATCCAAAGCTGGACCAAACCCTAGAGGCAACACCATCTTTATCAAACCCAGCTGCCAGACCAATGGGATTGGGAAAACTGGCCCCCACAGCGTCTGTTCCAGACGAGGATCACTAAGGCCACAAGAGCGCTGAATTTGCTGCTGCAGCCACTGGACAGTGGGTTGGTCAGCCCGTCGCTGTATCTGTGCACACAGTTGTATCACCCGCTGCTGTACCCGCTCGGGATCAGCTTTAAGTCCCGAACAGTATGGGTCGTATCGCAGTTTGATAAAGATCCAAAGCTCTACCCTAACTCGGTGCCGCGACGCAGGCTCAGCAAGAATGTTGCTTGCTGGTAATACTGGGATCCTATGCTAACTTTCCCCAGCGAACTTCCGTTAATTTAGCTTGCAGGCATCCGTTGATGCCAGGGAGTGGCTTGCTCGTAGGCATAGGCAACCTGAATCAGTTGGTCTTCTCTCAGTGCCTTGCCAATCAACTGCAGGCCAATTGGCAGCCCCAAATGATCAAAGCCGCAGGGTAAACTCATTCCTGGCAGACCCGCGAGATTCACCGGGATGGTCATCAGATCCGTAAGATACATACTCAGAGGGTCAGCAGTTCTCTCACCTGCTTTAAACGCCGTGGTCGGTGCGGTAGGGCACACCAAGACATCTACCTGCTCAAAAGCGCGCTCGAAGTCCTGCTTGATGAGAGTGCGAACTTTTTGTGCCTTCAGATAGTAAGCATCGTAGTAACCCGCAGAAAGGGTATAGGTGCCAATCATGATCCGGCGTTTGACCTCAGCCCCAAAGCCGCAAGTGCGGGTGCGGGTATACATATCCAGCAAGTTCTCTGCCTCTGTAGCGCGCAAGCCGTACTTCACCCCATCGTAGCGAGCAAGATTGGCAGACGCTTCTGAGGGGGCAATGATGTAGTAGGCGGGTAGGCCGTAGCGGAAGCGGGGGCACGAGATTTCCTGAACTTCTGCACCTAAATCTTGCAGTTGTTGAATGGCTTGACGCACAGTTTGTTCCACGGCTGAGTCTAAGCCTTCCCCAAAAGTTTCTCGAATTACGCCTAATTTCTTGCCCTTCAGATCTGGGGTGAGAAACTGGGTATAATCTGGAATTTCAACCTTGAGACTTGTAGAGTCTTTGGGATCATGACCGGCAAGCACACCCAGCAAAACCGCTGCATCCTCCACAGTTTTCCCAAAAGGACCGATTTGATCTAAAGAAGAAGCAAAGGCAACGAGCCCATAGCGGGACACCAAGCCGTAGGTTGGTTTCAGCCCCACCACACCGCAGAAGGCGGCTGGGAGACGAATCGAACCACCAGTGTCGCCACCCAGGGCAATAGGGCACTCTCCAGACGCTACTGCTGCTGCGGATCCCCCCGAAGATCCTCCCGGTATCCGGGATAAATCCCAGGGATTCGCAGTGATTTGATAGGCAGAGGTCTCGGTGGAGCTGCCCATAGAAAACTCATCTAGATTGGTTTTGCCTACCATCACCGCACCAGCTTCAGCCAGTTTTTGCGTCACCGTCGAGTCGTAGGGCGGAATGAAGTTCTCCAATATCCGGGAAGCACAAGTCGTGGGAATACCCTGGGTACAGATACTATCCTTAATGCCAACCGGAATTCCTGCCAGCGGTCCGATTTCTTCTCCAGCCGCGATTTTGGCATCCACTGCCCGTGCCTGTGCTAGCGCCCGCTCTGTAGTGACACACAAAAAGCTGTGCAATTTTGGTTCTAACTGCGTGATGCGATTTAACGCATCTTGCGTAATTTCAACAGCAGAGCGTTCTTTGCTAACCAGCTGGTGGTGCAGCTCGCGGATGAATGCCATCTCTTGCTACCTTTATCGACTCATGATCCAGACTTGAGTTTAAACGACTTTGCAACACTTGGGCTTCGATGCTTAAACAGCCGCTTTTTCTCATAACGTCGGCCTCTTGCCCTCGCTAAGATTTGCAGTGGCTCCAAGTTCATACAGCATCTCAGTAGTGCCAATCTATAAAGTGTCAGTCATGCTCTAGATGTGATTCGCAAATAGTTGGAAACTAGAAAATACTGATGGGGGCCAGCAGTTCGATTGAGCGATAGAGAAGGGCCACTATGAAACCGGGTATATTAGCGACTGCAGTCGTGTGGACAACAACAATAGTCATCGCAGCTTCTGTGAGCAGTTCTGGCCAGGGAGCTAATTCTAAAACTGTCGATCTCGGTAGAGCTGATTGGAGTAGCTTGATCGGGATAGACTCAATCAGCCGCAAAGATGTCTTAATACCTTGACTCTAGGTTTGAATCGGAATGGTCTTGGGCTCGTCTAGGTACTTAGGAGTCCAGCTTGCAACTATTGAGAAGACAACTATGCTTACCCCTGCTATGGAATTAACCCTTGAACAAGAAGCGATTGTCCGGGCAGCACAGTTTGAGGTTGATAAACTCGACCTTGAAGAGCTACGGCTGTGCCTCAAACAAGCAATCCGCAATGATTTGATCCAGTCCAATATTATTCACCAGCTGGCACAATCACGGACGGACAGAAAAAGCCGCCCGCGATTGGTAAGAGCGCTTAGCTAAACACTGCAATAACAGAATGGGCGCTTAATCTCCTTCGGCTGCTGCGACTTCTAAAAGCGTCTTCAGCACTGAGTCAGGATTCAGGCTAATAGAGTCAATTCCCTGTTCCACTAAGAAACGGGCAAACTCTGGATAATCGCTAGGAGCCTGACCACAGATGCCAATTTTGCGACCATGCTTTTTCACAGTAGTAATCGCCTGCTGCACCATCCGCTTCACAGCCTCATGACGTTCATCAAACAAATGGGCGACCAAAGCGGAATCTCGATCGAGACCCAGGGTGAGCTGGGTCAGGTCATTAGACCCAATAGAAAACCCATCAAACACCTGGCAAAATTCGTCTGCCAGTACGACATTGCTGGGCAACTCACACATGACGTAGACCTGTAAGCCGTTTTCTCCCTGCACCAAGCCGTGGTGAGCCATCTCTGCTAAAACGGCTCGCCCCTCTTCCGGAGTGCGACAAAAAGGCACCATGAGAATTACATTCGTTAACCCCATTTCCTCCCGCACGCGTTTCAGGGCCTGGCACTCTAGGGCAAAGGCTTGGCGGTAGCGATCATCACAGTACCGTGAAGCGCCTCGCCAGCCTAGCATGGGATTTTCTTCTACGGGCTCAAATTGCCGCCCACCGAGTAGATTGGCGTATTCATTGCTCTTAAGATCCGAGAGCCTTACAACCACTGGCTTAGGATAGAAAGCTCCGGCAATCATACCGACACCCTGAGCTAACTTATCCACAAAGTACTGGGGCTTATCTTCGTGCTGGGCAGTGAGTTCTGCCAGCTGGTCCTGAAGTTCTCGGTCCTCTAGCGTTGCATGGTGAATTAGGGCCAGCGGGTGAACCTTGATATGATTGGCGATAATAAACTCCAAGCGAGCCAACCCAACCCCATCGTTAGGAATTGCAGCGAGACTAAACGCTTCTCCTGGGTTACCCACATTCATCATCAGTTGGGTACGGGTTTGCGGCAGGGTTTCTAACGGCACTTCTTTAACTTCAAAGGGAACCAGCCCCCGGTAGATGCGCCCTTCGTCCCCTTCGGCGCAGGACACAGTAACGGCTTCCCCGGTCTTTAATTGGGCGGTGGCGTTTCCAGTCCCAACCACTGCCGGAATGCCTAGCTCGCGAGCAATGATGGCTGCATGACAGACTCGTCCCCCCTGTTCTGTGACGATCGCGCTGGCCCGTTTCATAATCGGCTCCCAGTCGGGGTCAGTTCTATCGGTGACCAAGACCTCTCCAGGGCGGAAGTGATCTACCTTCTGCATATCTAGAATCACGCGGGCTTTCCCCTGAGCGATCGCGTCCCCAACGCTCCGGCCCCTTACCAATACCTCCCCTGGCTCCTCCAGCCGATAGCTCCGCAGGACATTTTTGGACTTCTGAGACTGCACCGTCTCTGGGCGAGCCTGCACCACAAACAGCTCTTGGGTATCGCCGTCTTTGGCCCACTCAATGTCCATGGGGGTCAACACACCATGCAACTGGGTGTAGTGGTCTTCAATCAAGCAGGCCCAATGAGCCAGTTGGAGAACCTCCGCATCTGAGAGGGCAAATTGTCGCTGCTCTGCCGGTGAGACAGGCAGGTTTTTCGTCAGCTTGGGGCCATCTGCGTACACCATCTTAAACGCCTTGCTGCCCAATCTCTTTTCTAAGATCGAGCGAAAGCCCTGCTTCAGCGTTGGCTTAAACACTACATATTCATCCGGGTTTATGACCCCCTGGACAACGTTTTCTCCCAGACCGTAAGCGGCACTGATCAGCACTGCATTGGCAAAGCCCGTTTCTGGATCAATGGAAAACATGACGCCGGATGTCGCTAGATCTGAGCGCACCATTTTCTGCACGCATACTGAGAGGGCAATGCTGAAGTGGTCAAAGCCCTTGCGCTGGCGATAGGAAATTGCCCGGTCTGTAAATAGGGAGGCAAAACACTTTTTACAGGCGTCTAATACCCCTTTGGTGCCGCTGATATTGAGATAGGATTCCTGTTGACCGGCAAAGCTAGCATCCGGTAGATCCTCCGCTGTGGCGCTAGAGCGTACCGCTACATCCGTATCAGCACCATACCGCTGGCAGAGGTCCTGATAAGCCTCGCTGATGGCAGTTTTCAGAGCCTTGGGGAAGGGAGTGTCCAAAATTAACGAGCGGACCTTTTTGCCTCGCTGCCGGAGGTTCTTGACATCATCCACATCCAAATCGGCAAAAACCTGGCGTAGCTTTGCTTCGAGCTCGGCAGATTGGAGGAAATCACGGTAAGCAAAGGCTGTAATGGCGAACCCGCCGGGAACATTAATGCCTTGAGGGGACAACTGCTGGATCATTTCCCCCAAAGAGGCATTCTTACCCCCAACCAGGGGCACATCGCTAAGATGCACCTGCTCCAGCCAAAGCACTAGGGCTAGCTCCTTCGCTGCCTGGGGCTGCTCTTCCTGATTGACAATTATTTCCGGCATAGCTCAAGTTCTCCAAGTTCTAGGTTGATGCTGGCAAGGCTTGCAGGAAGTTACTTTGAAGCTCAATCAAATGTACTCTCTACCCAACGAGTTGTCTCCTAGGGTAGGCACACTTTAGACTTTCCAACTGGACTAAACTGGCTGTAGTTTAGCAATACCAGTGGTCAGCAGTGTCGAGAAGTCATGAAACTCAAGGCAGGCAAATCTCCTCACCACTGGGGATGGGCAGTAATTAATGCTCCGGCAACTTCGCTATTGACTGGCTTGGAGAAAAGATAGCCCTGTCCATGCTTGCATTTCAGCACCTTAAGTTGCGCTAACTGCTCCATCACTTCCACCCCTTCCGCTGTCATATCCATACTGAGATTCTGAGCAAGAGTGACAATTGCCCGGACGATTTCCCATTTCTCATCCTTAACACCGGTGTTGAGTACAAAGG
This sequence comes from Thermosynechococcaceae cyanobacterium YX3bin19, assembly GCA_030447595.1. GTDB lineage: Bacteria > Cyanobacteriota > Cyanobacteriia > Thermosynechococcales > Thermosynechococcaceae > JAUJON01. Next base: position 31,857 of record JAUJON010000009.1, on the reverse strand, counting down.
AGCGATCAATTTTCAATGCATTAATGGGAAAGCGATGGAGGTAACTTAAGGATGAGTAGCCTGTACCGAAGTCATCCACACACAACTGAATATCTAGGGCTTGCAGTTGGAAGAGCTTGGCGGCAGCGGATTCAACTTCCATAATCACGCTTTCGGTAATCTCCAGCTTTAAACTCCGTGCATCTAGGCCAGTTTCCCGGAGAATCTGACTAATTTGCTCGATTAAATCGGGTTGCGAAAACTGCTTAACAGACAGGTTCACACTGATCAATAGCGGCGGGACTCTGGGAAACTGCATCTGCCAGGCACGCATTTGGTAGCATGCTTCGCGGAGTACCCACTGCCCAATCGGGATAATGAGTCCAGTTTCTTCTGCTAATGGAATAAACTCTCCTGGGGAAACAAGGCCCCGCTGTGGGTGCTGCCAGCGCACCAGAGCCTCAAAACCAACAATTCTACCAGTCTCTAGCGACACAATCGGCTGATAGTAAATCTGGAACTCCTGGCGCTCGATTGCTCGCCGCAGGTCCGTTTCGAGTTGCAGCAGAGCCACTGCGTGGGTGTGCATTTCTGTGTCAAACAGCGCATAACGTGCCTTACCGAGAATCTTGGCACGATACATTGCCGTGTCAGCATTACGCAGGAGAGACTCTGGCGTCGCCTCGCCTTCTACACTGAGGACAATGCCAATACTTGCGGTCACGAACACCTCATGCCCACTCAAGTTAAAAGGCAACGTTAGCTCCTGTTGGATTCGCTCGGCTATCTGGGCCGCGTCACTTGCAGCTTTGATATCATCGAGTAGAACCGTAAACTCGTCTCCACCCAGCCGCGCAATTGTATCTCCGGGTCTCATGCATGTTTCTAGCCGGTCAGCGATCGCCATCAGAAGTTGATCGCCGACGGTGTGTCCGAGGCTGTCATTAATCACCTTGAAGCGATCTAGGTCTAGAAAGAGTACGGCAAACAAATATGACCCAGAGGGCTCCCTGTACCGTTTCGTTCGCTGAATTGCCTGAGCTAGCCGATTTAAAAATAAGGCTCGGTTTGGCAAGCCCGTTAGCTGATCGTGAAACGCATCATGCAGTAATTGCTCCTCCAGCTGCTTGCGCTTCGGAATATCGCGCAAACACATGCGCAGGGACGTGAGCTTGCCTTGACCGTCTCGGACTGTGGCTGCGGTGTTGGGGGCATCAAGGGGTTGGCGTTGGGGTGGCTGTCAATGCACGTCCACTTCTTGCGTCCGTTCATCCTGTTGCAGTCGCTTCAATACGCACCGAAACGCCCGACGCTCTTCCTCAGCCATAATAAAGATCAGCAACGGTATGCCGACCAGGAATTGCTGCGAGCTATTGAGCAGTGTGGCTGCAGCACAATTAGCTTCTGGATCACCCCAGACATATCAGTTACGAGGTAACCGTCTGGTGCCAACTCGAACAAATCCTGATAGCGCTGACGCTCTACTTTCACAGTCTGGCGAACAGCTACCAGCTCGTGCTCAGCCATCTGTAACTCTTTCAAAGCAGTGCTGAACTCTTTGAGGCCAAATCCCAAAAGCTCCTGCTGTTTCGCAGGCAACTCTCTAACAAGTTGTTGCAAAACAGCTAAACGGCGGTTGATAAACTCTACCTTTTGGGCAAACTTGTCCACGTCCATGCCGGATCTCCTTCCCTTGCCGCATCAACAAGAGCATTCGCGAACTGTGAAAACTTATACTTTCTAGCTGAGGCAAGCAGACAGTATGAATACGTTGTGGACCTACGGGAAGCAGGATGAAACTGCGTAGGTAAAAAGCGAAAAAGGCGATAGATCCTGAAACGCTGCTCTTACTAGTTATTTAACTGCTTAACCCGTAGCTAAATAACCAACTATATTACACTTTGGCCCATTGCTGTGCAATGCTGAAATCTCTGGGCCGAGACTGAGCCGTACATTACTCCAATTACGGCAAGAGCTGCTGGCTACGGTACGCTAAATGAACTACTCCGCCGCAAGCAGCGGGTATCAGCATCAAAAAAGAGCCAGTTACTCATTCCACGATGCAACTGCAGATAGTGATTGCCTTGGTCTTTGACATACTCGGCAATCATCTGCTCATCCCCATGTTTGCCTACCGTACTGGCAAAGTACCCATCACTCCAAAACTCTCCCCCCATAGTTGTTGCTTTACCTGGGGACATCGCTTAAACACTTCTTTGGCGGTCAGGCTCTTAATCATTGTCACCAACTTGGTCACACTGTAGTTTGGCATGACTGCACCAAAAATGCACATGCTCTTGGTCCACACCAACTTCGATGAACTTGACCTCTCGTAACGCTTCTCGATCTCCAGGCACACCTCTTTGAGCACTGCATCAACCTGTTCGTCGAACACAACTCGTCGATACTTTGCTGGAAACACCAAGTGGTAGAGCAAAACGCTAACGGGATGGCTTTTGTAGATGTACTCACTCGTCCTGACATCTGACGCCGCACAGCGGCGGGGGGACCAAAGAGAATGAATACCAAGCCCGGCATCAGAGCATTTACATAAACAGGCTGACCGTAGCGATGAGCCTGGGAGAGAAAGCTATGATTTTGGATACTGGTATTGGGTCTATATTGTTCCACAGCGTTTCCCCGTGATCCCTACTTCTATTTTCCTGCCTATGGCTGCTGCTCCTGTTCTAGGAGATGTGAGGGTTTGATGTAGCTGCCCTGGTGCTGATGTTGGTGCTATCGGCTTTTTCTCAGGGTCAGAAACGGCAATCACAGCCCTGGACAATCTGAAATTAAGGGCATTGATGAAAGATCAGGAGACCCAGGTGGCATCTTTAGGCTTGTCCTAGAGAAGCGGGCCCGATTCATTACGACTCTGCTGATTGGCAATAACCTAGTCAATAACGTTGCGGCTATTTTGACCAGCAACGTTTTTACCATTTGGCTGGGCAACGCCGGGCTGGGAATTGCAACTGGAGTCGTCACGTTTTTGGTGTTAATCTTTGGCGAAGTTACCCCAAAGTCCCTAGCCATCAATAACGCCATGGCCATTTTCCAACTGGTAGTTCGGCCAATTTACTGGCTTTCTATTGCTCTTGGTCCCGTCATTTATCTGTTTGAGAGCATTGCGCAAGCAGTAATTCGGCTGTTCCAAAGAAATCTAGTCCAGCAAAGCGAATCTTTAGAAGACCTGCAGCTGATGATTGAGATCTTAGGCGGTAGAGGTCAACTGGACTTACAAAAGCGGCAATTACTGAATAAAGCGCTCACCCTAGACAGCCTGAACCTCCGACAGGTCATCAAGCCTCGCATTGAAATGCGAACCATTTCCCACGAATCAGGGCTGCAGGATTTAGTGGATCTCTGCCTGGAAACGGGATACTCTCGCATTCCAGTTCAGGAAGAATCAAAGGATGAAATTGTCGGGGTTGTGCATCTCAAACGAGCGCTTCAGCATCTAAAGCACCATAGCAGTGAACCTGTCACACTCGTGATGGATCCACCGGTTTATGTGCCAGAAACCAAACGAGTGGCTGATTTGCTCAAGGAAATGCTGCAACAACGCCTCCATTTAGCAATCGTGGTTGATGAATATGGGGGAACGGTTGGACTCGTTACGTTAGAAGATATTTTAGAAGAGCTTGTCGGGGAGATTTATGATGAAAGTGATTTCCCCAGCCGCTCAACGAATAGGGGCAACTGGAGTCGATTGCCGACTCGCAATAGCTCTACTAAACTTTGATGTCTTTACCGACCTAGCCCAGGTAAGCTTTCTTCACCCGCTCATCATCCAGCAGGCTGTCAGCAGCTCCCGTTAGCGTGATCTGGCCTGCTTCCAAGACATACCCCCGGTCAGCAGTTTGCAGGGCAAGGTGAGCATTTTGTTCCACCAAAAGAATGGTAACGCCTGTTGCCCGCAGGTTTCGGATGATGGAAAAGATCTCCCGGACAATCGTCGGGGCTAGGCCCAGGCTTGGCTCATCCAGCAGTAACAATTTGGGCCGGCTCATTAGGGCGCGGCCGATCGCCAGCATTTGTTGCTCACCCCCACTGAGGGTGCCAGCTAATTGATGACGACGCTCTGCCAACCGAGGAAAGAGGGCAAACTGGCGATCCAGATCGGCCTGGGTCTCCCTGTGGCTTCGGGTGTAGGCCCCTAGCTCCAAATTATCCAGAACCGTTTGCCTTGCTAATACTTTACGGCCTTCTGGGCTTTGGGAAATCCCCAGGCGCACAACTTCGTGGGGCTGACAACGGAGAATGCTCCGCCCGTTATAGACAAGCTGACCCCGTAATGGATGGATTAAACGAGAAATGGCCCGGAGCATAGTGCTTTTACCGGCACCGTTGGCCCCAATGAGGGTGACAACTTCTCCAGAACGGATAAATAGATCCACCGCCTTTAAAGCTTGAATGCCCCCATAGTTCACGCTTAGTTCCTTCACTTCCAGCAGGGGAGGAGTAATAATCTCTTTCACACCTTTCCTCCCAGGTAGGCTTCAATCACTGCGGGATCGCTTTTTACTTTAGCCGGATTCCCCAGGGCAATTAACTGACCAAAGTCCAGCACCGCAATGCGGTCACATAGGCCCATTACTAGAGGCACATGGTGCTCAATCAGCAGTATAGTCAGGTTGAATTGCCCACGTAACCTCCGGATAGAATCGCTCAGTTGATGTTTCTCCCGCTCGTTCATGCCAGCAGCAGGTTCATCTAGGAGCAAAACTTGCGGCTTCAGGGCCAGGGCTCGGGCGATCTCCAGGCGACGCTGATCTCCGTAGGAAAAATTGCGTGCTTTTTGCTGGGCGCGATCGCCTAGATGAATCAGATCCAGTAGCGCCATAGATTCCTGTTCCGCTTGGGCTTCCTCCCGCACTGCCGAGGGCAACCCCAGAATGCCAGCCACTACCCCGCTTTTGGTATGAATATGGCGGGCAATCTTGACATTCTCCAGGGCGGAAAGCTCCCCAAACAGCCGCACATTTTGAAAAGTCCGGGCAATCCCTTTAGCCGCGATCCGGTGGGGACGCAACCGGGAAATAGCCTCACCCAGGTACAGCAGTTGCCCACTGGAAGGGGCGAGCAGCCCGGTTATCAAGTTAAACAGCGTTGTCTTGCCCGCTCCATTCGGACCAATTATCCCAAAGATCTCTCCTGGCTGTACGGCAAAGGATACCTGGTTGACTGCGACTAGACCCCCAAAGCGGCGAGTCAGGTTCTTAGCCTCTAGGACAGGATTAGCTTGAGATACTGAAGCATTGGCAGTGAGACGCTGATCAGCCATCGGGAAAAGTATCTTTTTGTGTACTTATAGAAGTACCCGGTACCTGCCAGTTATTAAAGTGTCAAAGATTGAACATCGGTTTCAATCAGTTTTGCCAAGTCTTGTAAAAAGGCAGCGGCATCAACACCGTAGATAATCCGGTGGTCGCAGGTGAGATTGATCTGCATCTGTCGCCGGACGCCCATCAAACCATCGTCCGTCGCGACGACCTGGGGGCGGGAGGCGGCGATCGCTAGGATTGCCCCTTGTCCCGGAGGTAGAATCGCGTCAAAGCGGTCAACCCCATACATGCCCAAGTTGGAGAGGGTGAAGGTGCCGGAGTTATACTCTTCTGGCTGGAGCTGCTTGGCGCGCGATCGCTCGACTAGATCCTTCCAGGTGCGAGAGAGGGAGTAGATGTCTATTTGGTCCGCATTTTGCAGCACAGGGGTAATCAGTCCACCGCTTGCCATTGCCACCGCGACCGCAATATGAATGTTGCTCCGGTGCTGGACACCCTGCTCGACATAACTGGCATGTAGTAGGGGATGCTTTTGCAGCGTCAGAGCCACGGCCTTGGCCAAGAGCGCTGTCATCGTGACGCCCTTAGACTTAATCTGCTTATAGAGCTGATCGAGGCTATCCGTTGTGATCGTGTAACCCACGTGATAGGCCGGCACCTCCAGACTGGCGACCATGTTCCGTACCACGGCATTTTGCAGGGCGTTAAAGGAAGTAACTTCACCCTTAGCGGTTGGACTGGGTGCAGGAACTGGCTCTTTACGGGCAGGGACGGCGGGTACGGGCTGCTTTGTTGCGGCGGGTGCTGCGGCGGGTGCGGTTTCCTGGGGTTGCTTCCCGGCGGCGGCCTCTACATCTTCCGCGACAATCCGACCGTGGGGACCACTGCCTTTACCAGAGAGGGTACTTAGATCAACCTTGAGTTCTTTTGCGAGCTTGCGGGCTCGTGGGGAGACAACTAAGCGTTTACCGTTTTGGGCACCAGAGTCTTCCTCGCTGCCATTGAGGGCTGCTGCCTGCTGCGGTGCTGTTTCCGTGGGACCAACCTTACTGGCTGTCTCGGTAGAGGCTTTAATGTCAGAGGGTTTCTCCTCGGTTGCAGATTCTTGCTGCTCGGTTGCCGGTGCTGCTGAGGATGAGCCGGAACCACCTAACTGCTGCTGGGCTTGTTCAATCTCTGCCTCGCTGTCCGCAACCAGGGCAATGGTTGAGCCTACGGATGCAGTATCTCCGGCTGGCGTGGCGATCGCGGCTAGGTAGCCTTCATGAAACGACTCCACATCCATGTCCGCTTTGTCGGACTCGACAATCACCACTGTCTCTCCCTTTTCTACCTTCTCTCCGGGTGACTTGACCCAGGAGACAATTTTGCCTTCAGTCATCGTAGAGCTAAGGGCGGGCATGAAAACTTCGTGAATCATAGGATAGGGTTCTAAATCAGTGGTGATTTACAAATATTGCAGCTCAGATTAGATTTTATCCTGCTAGCCAGCACCAAGAGTATCCTGACGGACAAATTGGCTGTAGGTGCTTAGCGTCTACTCCCATCCCAGTGGCAGGGCCGGAATAAACACCTGACCTTATAATGACTTTTCCTCACCGACAAACCTGGGTTAGAAGTCTATCTTTAGGTCCGTAGGCTAATGACTCCCCCCGCATTAGCTGTTAAATCCTCGAAAAGGTAACTTGCAACGAAAGGGCAAGGCACAAATAGCAGACCCTAAACCACCAGGCATGGATGCTGCTATCCCGAAGGGATTTTCATTCTTCTGACAATTGAAAAGTAGACAGTTTTGTAAACCTGGTAGCTAAGCTGCTCCATCAACTGAGCTGAAGATGAACTGGAACTACTGGTTTAGCGGCGCAAATCATACAGCAGTATGCTGTCTATGCCAGAGCAGGAATTTAAGGCGCGATCGAGTCGCTAAAGCTCGCCCCGGATTTCTTCAATCACCCCATCGCGCAGCAAAATTTCAACCTGCATTTTTTGAATCAGATTGTCTCCCTGCTGCACCTGGAAGAAGCTATCAATTTGCCCCTGGTTGACCTCTTGATTGAGTTCTAGAAGCTGCACCTGCTGCAGTTGCTGGAGAGCTTGGTTTTTCTGCTCCAGGAGTTCACTTCTTTGATTATTGGCTTGTACTTGCACATCGTTTAGCTGGGCTTGAATCGAGTCAGAGGGTTGTACCCCAGCAGACCCAACAATCTGGAGACCTTGCTTTTGCACTTCTGCCATGATCTGTTGCGCTTGCATTTCGAGTTGCTGAAGCTGAGCATCTGTCTGATTCAATTGGGTCTGGAGTTGCTGCTGTGCTTCTTGCTTCCAGCGGGGGGTGACGATCGCCTTGACCGTGATATTCCGCTTGAGAAGAAGATGATCATTGGCGGGCTGCATCATATTGGAAAGCTGCATCATAAAAGCTGGGAAAACTTTGGTTTAGCTAAACATCCCGTTGATCATATCGTGGTAGCGCTCCGCCACAACCGGACGCCGAACTTTTAATGTTTGGGTCATCGTCCCGTTTTCTACGGAAAAGGGCTCCAAGATGAACCGAAATGGGCCAATCCGGTCGTCGGGGCGGTAGCCGGGGCGGTTTTTGACTTCCCGGTTTAGCTCTTGCCGGAACAGATCTTGAACGAGTCTGCTGTCGCAGCTAATGGACTGAAAATTGGCTAAATTCTCCTCGTGAGGAAGCTCCAGGAACAGCTTTTGAGCGGCAGCCCACTGCTGTAGCGCTTCTAAGTTGGGCATAATCAAAGCCCCGAGCGATCGCTGGTCCTGCCCCACTACCATGATCTGGGCGATGTAAGGGCTCCGCAAGCAAGCATCTTCCAGTGGCTGTGGCTCAATGTTTTCCCCATTGGACAGCACAATCGTGTCCTTTGCCCGTCCGGTAATAATAAGATCGTTTTGGGAGGTCAACCAGCCCAAATCCCCCGTATTAAACCAACCCTCTGAGTCAATTGCCTGAGCAGTTGCTTCAGGATTTTGATAGTATCCCTGCATAATCTGCGGCCCTCGGGCCAGAATTACCCCTCGTTCTCCTTGATGCAGGGGCTGGCGGCTTACTGGGTCAACAATGCGAATTTCAGTTTTAGGAATCGGCTGTCCAGACGCTCCCCGCGGGTTCCGCCAGGGGCGCCGAGCTGTGAGGACAGGAGAGGTTTCTGTGAGGCCATAGCCTACCAGGAGTTGAACACCGACAATTTCAAAGAAGTTTTCCAGGTACATGGCTAAAGAGCCACCACCACTAATCGAATTTTAAAACAGCCGCCCATTGCTTCGCGCACTTTCTGATAAACCAGCTTGTTGCCCAACGTGTGGAGTGGTCCTAAGAGGGTCATCTGCAGTCCTGCTGCTAGACGGTCCCCCAGAGAGGGATTCAGATAATTAATACTTGTTTTTTGGACAATCCGGCGGGCCTCAATGTAGCGCTGGCTGGTGGTAAAAAAGAAGTTAATTAATCGCTGCTGCTTGGGGGCTGCTCCTGGAATTGCTTTTGCACCCCTTCATAAATAAACTCCCACAGACGGGGAACACTGACCATGTAGTGGGGTTTGAACGTTTGCAGGTCGTGTTTAACCTGACGCAGGTTGGTATAGATCTGGGTGCAGCCACGGGAAAGTAAAAAGTATTCAGCAGCTCGCTCATACACATGCCAGATTGGCAAAATGCTGAGAACGCGATCGCCGGGTTTCGGCTGGATCACATCATCTAAAGTAGTCACTTGATGGAGTAAGTTACCGTGACTCAGCATCACGCCCCTCGGTTTGCCGGAGGTGCCGGACGTGTAGATCAAGGTTGCCAGACCATTCTGCTCAAGAGGGGTGGCTGAAAATTCCCACAGGCGATCGCCTGGCCGCCAGCCTCCATCACCTGCAAAAAAGTTCACGACTTTGGCGGGTGAGTCTTCAGCCCCAGGTTCGTCTGAAAGTAAAACGATCAACTGGATTGGCAGTTCCGCTAACTGTGGCTGCAGCTTTTGTAGCGTCGCTTGATCTTCAGCCACGAGGGTTGTGCTGCCACTATCTTCCAGAATAAACAGCAGCTCCTCAAGATCGGCCTGGGGACTGCGAACTGCATCCGCTGCCCCTGCTGTCATAATCCCCTGGTCGGCAATCAGCCAGCGATGACTATTGTCAGCGATTAAGGCTACAGGCGGCTGCGCTCCAGTGACTCCCAAAGCTTGAAGTCCGGCAGCAAACTGTTGAATTTGCTGGTACACCTGTGGGTAGGTTAGTTCAACCGCTGGCCGGCGGTGGGGATCAATAACCGCAGTCACAGTGGCAAACCACTGAGCCGCGATCGCCCAAACTTCAGGCAAAGACTGAACAGAATGGTAGTCAGGGATTTTTTGCAGGGTATTTTCAGCCGAGGAGCGAGTCATCATTTCTTTAGGCAGGCTTGAACTAATTTTGCTGTAGCAAAGCTAACCTGCTCCCAATCATAGAGGTATCGTCCTCGGCATCAGTGCCTTGATTCGTGAAGATTGCTTCACAAAAAAGCGGAATTTACCTCAAGAAAAGTCACAAAGATTAAGAAACATTGCCAGGTTTCTATCAAATTGTGTCAGTTACGGGTCGAAACCCGCATAGAGACACCATTCTTTGATACAAACACTTTAGGTAGGTGCAGTTGTAGGGACTCAAGCAAACTTAACTTCGGGGCATTAAACTTAGCAATTCTGGTTCAAGGAGGCAGGAGATTGGATGTTGCCAGCCCAGTAAATTGATTAGACTGATTGGCGCTAAAGATATCTTCTGCAAGAATTGTTGACTGGCTTACAGCCAGTTCCCTAGAGTCTGTACCTACACTGAAATAACCCATTGTAGTAAGGAGCCCGAGCGCATGTTCACCCACGTCAAGTCCACCATTAGACACATTGTTCCCGAGGAGCTGCGGGAACGCTCCCTTGTGAAGGTGGTCTATGTCGTGCTAGAGCCGCAGTATCAAAGTGCTCTTTCCGCAGCAGTGCGTTCGATTAACCGCACTCATCCGCGGCTAGCGGTGGAAATTAGTGGTTACCTGCTAGAGGAACTGCGTGACCCTGAGAACTACGAGGCATTTCAGCGAGATGTCGCCGTAGCAAACGTCTTCATTGGTTCCCTGATTTTTGTGGAAGATCTAGCCGACAAGGTCGTAGCTGCAGTAGAGCCTGTGCGCGATCACTTGGATGCAGCCGTGGTGTTTCCCTCCATGCCCCAGGTGATGCGCCTGAACAAGTTGGGCAGCTTTTCCATGGCTAACCTGGGTCAGTCCCAGAGCATGATTGCCCAGTTCATGCGGAAGCGCAAAGAGCAGTCGGGCTCTTCCTTCCAGGATGGCATGCTGAAGCTGCTGCAAACCCTGCCCAAGGTGCTGAAGTACCTGCCGATTGAAAAAGCCCAGGATGCCCGCAACTTTATGCTCAGCTTCCAGTACTGGCTAGGCGGCTCTCAGGAAAACCTGGAGAACTTCTTACTGATGCTGGCAGACAGGTACATTCCTGGTTTACAGCAGCAAATTAGTTTTCAAGACCCCCAGACCTATCCTGATATGGGGCTCTGGCACCCGCTAGCGCCAGAGATGTTTGAGGATGTCAAGGAGTATCTCAACTGGTTCAACTCCCGCCGGGATATTTCTAGTGATTTAAAGGACCCCTGGCTCCCACCGTAGGGCTCGTTCTGCAGCGGACGCACCTGGTCACCGGGGACGACGCCCACTACGTCGCCATGGTGCAGGAATTGGAGTCGATGGGCGCGCGGGTATTGCCGGTTTTGCCGGCGGGCTAGACTTTTCCAAACCAGTAGAGGCCTACTTCTACGATCTAACCTTAGGTGGGCAGACGCCCTTGGTAGATACGGTCATTTCCCTCACCGGATTTGCCCTGGTGGGGCCGGCGCGGCAGGATCACCCCAAAGCAATCGCCGCCTTGAAGCGGTTGAACCGTCCCTACATGGTGGCCCTGCCCCTGGTGTTCCAGACCACCGAGGAGTGGCAGGACAGTGACTTGGGCCTACACCCGATTCAAGTGGCACTACAAATTGCTCTGCCGGAACTCGATGGGGCGATCGAACCGATTATTCTCTCTGGTCGGGATGGAACCACAGGTAGAGCGATCGCCCTGCAGGACCGGGTAGAAACCGTAGCCCGGCGAGCCATGAAGTGGGCTACTCTGCGACGAAAGCCGAAGCTGGCGAAGAAAATTGCCATCACTGTCTTTAGCTTTCCCCCCGATAAAGGCAATATAGGCACTGCTGCCTATCTGGACGTGTTTGGCTCCATCCACCGCGTCATGGAAGCTCTGCAGCAGAATGGTTATGACGTGGAGAGCCTGCCGGAGACCGCTGCCGATTTGATGCAGGAAGTGCTGCACGATGCCCAGGCTCAGTATAGTAGCCCGGAGCTGAATGTCGCCTACCGGATGCCGGTGCGGGAATATGAGGAACTTACCCCCTACGCTAAGCGGCTAGAAGCCTCCTGGGGGCCCCCGCCGGGAAACCTCAACAGTGACGGTCAAAATCTTCTGGTCTATGGCAAGCACTACGGCAATGTTTTCATCGGGGTGCAGCCGACCTTTGGCTACGAAGGCGACCCGATGCGGCTACTGTTCTCCCGCTCCGCCAGTCCCCACCACGGATTTGCCGCCTACTACACCTATCTGGAGCGGATCTGGCAAGCCGATGCCCTGCTGCACTTTGGCACCCACGGCTCCCTGGAGTTTATGCCAGGAAAGCAAATCGGCTTATCTGGGGCCTGCTATCCCGATAACTTAATTGGCACGACTCCCAACCTCTACTACTACGCTGCCAACAACCCCTCAGAGGCCACGATCGCCAAGCGTCGCAGCTACGCTAACACGATTAGCTATCTGACCCCGCCAGCGGAAAATGCCGGACTCTACAAAGGCTTAAAGGAACTCAGTGAGCTGATTGCCTCCTACCAGACCCTGAAAGACAGTGGTCGGGGGGTGCCAATTGTCAATACGATTCTCGACAAGTGCCGCATGGTGAACCTAGACCGGGATATTGCCCTGCCACAGGATGCCGAGGCGATGATGCCGGAGGAGCGGGATACGATCGTCGGTCAGGTCTACATCAAGCTGATGGAAATTGAGTCTCGGCTGCTGCCCTGCGGCCTGCACGTGATCGGCAAGCCGCCGACTGCCACCGAAGCGATCGCTACCCTGGTGAACATTGCCAGTCTAGACCGGGCGGAAGAAGGCTTGCTGGGGTTGCCCCGGATCCTGGCAAATAGTCTGAGCCGGGATTTGGATGAGATTTACCAGAATAGCGATCGCGGCGTTTTGGCTGATGTCCAGTGCTTGCAGGAAATCAACCTGGCAACCGCCGCTGCAGTGACGGCCTTGGTACAGACTCACAGCGATAGCGATGGACGAGTTGCCAAGATTTCAAAACTGAACTTTTTCAACCTGGGTAAAAAGGCACCCTGGATCGAAGCCCTACATCAAGCAGGCTATGCCAAAATCGACACAGAACAGCTCAAGCCGTTAGTCGAGTATTTAGAGTTTTGTTTAGAACAAATTATTGCCGATAACGAGCTGGGAGCTCTGCTCAAAGCTTTAGAAGGAGAGTATATCCTGCCAGGACCGGGGGGAGACCCGGTGCGCAATCCGGATGTCCTGCCCACGGGTAAAAATATTCATGCCCTTGATCCCCAATCTATTCCCACTGCAGCGGCGGTGCAGTCCGCTAAGCTCGTTGTCGATCGCTTGCTGCGGCGACAACAGGCAGAAGCGGGTGCCTGGCCGGAAACCATTGCTTGTGTGCTCTGGGGCACAGATAATATCAAAACTTACGGGGAATCCCTAGCACAAGTTCTCTGGATGCTTGGGGTACGACCCCTACCTGACTCCTTGGGCCGAGTTAACAAATTAGAACTGATTCCCTTAGAAGAGCTAGGGCGGCCCCGAATTGATGTGGTGATTACCTGTTCTGGCGTCTTCCGAGATCTGTTCATCAATCAGATGGACTTACTAGACCGGGCGGTGAAGCTAGCCGCAGAAGCTGAGGAACCTTTAGAGATGAACTTTGTCCGCAAGCATGCTCTAAAGCAGGCAGAGGACTTGGGGGTTAACCTGCGCCAAGCGGCAACCCGAGTTTTCTCCAATGCTTCCGGCTCCTACGCCTCCAATGTCAACCTGGCAGTAGAAAACAGTACCTGGGACAGCGAGACAGAGTTGCAGGAGATGTACCTCAGCCGTAAATCCTTTGCCTTCACGACAGACTCTCCCGGTACTATGGAGCAGTCACGGCAGATTTTTGAAACTGCCCTGTCAACCGTGGATGCCACTTTCCAGAACCTGGATTCCTCTGAGATCAGTCTCACAGATGTCAGCCACTACTTTGACTCTGACCCAACCAAGGTGGTGTCAACTCTGCGGCAGGATGGCAAATCTCCCAGCGCTTTTATTGCCGATACCACGACTGCGAATGCTCAAGTTCGCACCCTATCCGAAACCGTGCGCCTAGACTCGCGGACGAAGCTGCTCAATCCTAAGTGGTATGAAGGCATGCTCAATCACGGCTACGAAGGCGTTCGAGAAATCTCCAAACGCCTAGTCAACACAATGGGCTGGTCAGCAACTGCTGCTGCCGTGGACAACTGGGTCTATGAAGATATTAACCAGGTCTATATCCAAGACCAGCAGATGCAGGAGCGGCTGAAAAATTTAAACCCCCACTCCTTCCGCAAAATTGTTGCAACACTTCTGGAAGTGAACGGTCGGGGCTACTGGGAGACAACGGCAGAAAACCTAGATAAACTACGGGAGCTTTATCAAGAAGTCGAAGACCGGATCGAGGGCATTGATTAACTTCTTTATTCCTAGGGCAGTAAGAACTGAGTCGCCATGCTAACCCTACTGTATGGCAGCTCAGTTCCTAAGCTGCCGGGTGTGCTGCAGCGCCGGCCCCCTCACCTAACGATTGAGAATTGAGTAGAAATGAATAGCCTAATCGGCGAACGATGCTTTAGGGCAGAAGGGCAAATATGCTAGAGTAGTTCACTGCAATAAGTTGGGTACTCCTTCGACATCCGTTGTGAGGCTACATTAAAGCGTCAATGACTTTGCAGAAGTCGGTCACTCTTAAAGAGGTAAACATGGCTAAACGCCGCAATCAAAAGAAAAAAAAAGCTTTACGCAATCAAGCATACGCTCGCAAGTTCCGCAAACGGACCTATTCCGGTCGATTTGGCAGAAGAAATTACAACGACAATCGCTCGAAACCTGAGGGCGACCAAGAAAATCTTGATCAGGACACAAGTTCAGGGGCTGCTGATACTGTATAACGAAATCACTTACACACCAGAGTACAAGCGGATAGTGGTGCCCCATTAAAAATCACTTTACGCTTAGTTGTTTGACACTTTCGTTAAGGTATAGTCTCCTGACTGGCCCCCACTTTTACTTAGCAGGTAAATTTGCTTAATCTGGATTGATTTCTCCAATCCCTTAGCCATGTCATAGAGTGTTAATGCTGCAACTGAAACTGCTGTTAAGGCTTCCATTTCCACACCTGTTTCTGCTTTAGTTTTGACCTGGGCTTGAATTTGGTAGCCTGGCAGATCGGGAAGAGGCGTGATCAGAACTTCCACCTTTTGTAAGGGTAAAGGATGACAAGGGGAATTAATTGGGCGGTTTGCTTAGCGGCCATGATTCCAGCTAGCCTTGCCGTACTGAGTACATCTCCTTTCGGAGCATTGCCGGATTCAATTGCAGCAAACGTTTTGTCAGACATCTGTACCTGTCCCACTGCCACTGCTTGACGTTTAGTCGCGGCTTTAGCCGAGACATCGACCATTCGGGCCTGACCTAGTTGGTCTAGATGGGTCAGCCTATTTTCTGAGGGAAGGCAATCTTGAGACATCTGAATCACCACGCTTTTCAAGATGGTACACCACGGTCTAACTTTGGAGCAGCCAAATTTGCCCACCTAGTTTGTCTAATTCAGGTGCTAATTCAGGTGCTAATGCAAATGCCGCAAAGTGGCACCTTAAGATGGTGTAGTTAATGAAAGGGAAAACTGCTGTAGTGTGATACTATAGAAATTCTGTAGGGGCTTGTAGCTCAGTGGACTAGAGCACGTGGCTACGGACCACGGTGTCGGGGGTTCGAATCCCTCCTAGCCCGTTATTAATTAATGATATGGTTAGTGAATCTGACCTGCTTCTTAAGACAGTCAGCATTATCTCTAACAAGATTTTTCTATCTAAAAATGATGTAAAAGGGATTAAGTAAGTCTAAGGTTCAAACGGGCACCTGAGAGGCTTCCTAGACTAAAATACTAATCTAAGACTTATGATCTCTAGAAAGCAATTGGATTGAACCATTGATTAATTCAATTTCTGACACCACTAAGTTGAGAGACCACAACCACTCCGACTCCATTCATATTGCAGCCTCGTCCCATCCCCATATCCATAGTGAGGAGTCCCTCCGAGCAGTGGTCAATCGGTTGTCCCGCATTGAAGGCCACATCCGCGGGATCAAAGCAATGGTTCAGGAGAGCCGTCCCTGTCCAGATGTACTGGTTCAAGTTGCTGCAGTTCGGGGAGCCCTAGACCGCGTTGCCAGACTAATTCTGGATGAACACCTCACCCAATGCATTGCCCGAGCTGCTGAGGAAGGTAGCATTGAAGTCGAAATTGAAGAGCTAAAAGCTGCACTCGATAGGTTCTTAGCCTAGAGATCCTATGAGTTCCTTTCGCCTAAATATGCCCAGTCATTTCGAAGTGAGGAATCATGCTCCAAAGGTAGATGCTTTTATTAGTGCTTCTGAGTCTGAGCTAATTCCTTAAAAGGCATCTACTGATAAGCTTTCAACAGGTAGGGTATTATGAATGCTCCGCAATGCCCTAATCTAAGCTGATTCAAATACTAGACCAGTGCTTTAAGGCCTGTTCTAGTTTCCCTGTTTCAAGCAGAGCATAATGTCAGTGTCCTAAGCATTAGAGTTATTTAGCTAGGCAGAAGCCAGCTAATTTTGAAATTCAAGTGTAAAGCTGTAGGAGGTTCACAGCTAAAAGCCAGCGAACTTAGAGCGATGCTGTCGGGCTTTTACCTGCTAGGTTGTATCAATAAACCGGTAGCCGTCTGCAGAGGTCGTGCAGTTCCCTTTAGTTAGATGCATTAGGCAATCTGACGGCTGAGGTCTTACATGTAGCTACCATTCTAGAGAATTGTCTAAAGATTAGAACTATTAGACTTACTAGCAGCGATTGTTCACATCAGAGCCCGGACTTAGGGATATGTTGCCTGGTAATTCAAGCAGTAGAGTTGAGTTAGAGCTTGTCAGCAGAAAGATACTTGGGATCTGCATGCCGAGCCTAAGCAAGAGCAGCAAGACAGGAGCACTTAAAATCAAAAAGTACGATAGCGCTCCCTCCCTACACCACAGTTGTTCTCTGCTAAATCAGAGGCTTCGGCTGACGTTTAGCCGTCGCCAGACTCTCGATGGCGGTATGCCTTACAGTTAGTATTCCTTTTACGCCCAGTTCAAAACTCAAGCAACACCAGCAAACAGTTCTTCCATAGGGCGACTTGGCGCGTCAGGTTTAGCAACAATCTCTAATATCTTATTCCGGGCTGTCGGCTGGAACAGGGCATCCACGCAAACTTGAGCCACTTTACTGCGGGGAATACTGCCGTCAAATAGAGTATCAGCAGAAGACATCACGATCGCATCGTTATTTTCCTCATTCTTTAACCCTCCAGGTCTGACGATTGTATAAGTTAAACCACTTTTTTGGAGATATTCTTCCGCTTGTTTCTTCCAGACCAAAATTAACCAGAACAGGTTGAGTGGATGGAAAAGCTGAGAGGTGCAGAGGGAGGAAACGAGGATAAAATGCTCTACTCCCTTGGCCTTTGCTGCATCCACTAAGTTTTTAGTACCTTCATAGTCCACTTGATAGGGGCCAAGCGGGTTAAAGCTTGGTGACGAACCCGTTGCGCAAATTAGTACAGTACTGTCTCCTATGGCTGCACTTAGAGAACTGGGTTGCAGGACATCGGCTACGACTGGTTCTGCTTCTGTAGGTAAAGTTGATTTAGCTTTTTCCAAGTCGCGAACGAGAGCCCGAACGGGAATGGTTCTACTTACTAGCTCTTGCACCACTCGTCGACCTGTTTGACCTGTTGCTCCGGCGACAAATACTTTCATAAGGCTTCAACTTATAAGAATCAGTACATTACTTTACCTAACTGTACTGGAACGCTCATCTTCTGAAGGGGAGAAATGCCTGTCTGAGGAATTAAATACTTGTAGCTTAGGATGAGGCAGTATGGAGTGACTTTTTCATCTGCGTCTAAGCTTGAGGTTATCAATGGTTCGATTGCACCAAGCCTCGGTTGTGCGAATCTTTCACACTACTAATTTACTGGCGGTCTGGGCTATGATTGGCAGCGGTTTACAGATTTATAGTGCTAACCCTGTCTTTGGGGGACGCTCTGGCTTAGCTGCTCCCAGAATCTTTACTACTGGCGGTTGGTTAGCCGGAGGACGGCACTGGCATTTCTTTTTTATGTGGGTGTTTGCCCTAAACTTACTTTGGTATGGGGTTTACCTTCTTATTTCTAGTCGAGGACGCAGGCACTACCCCAACATCAGCGACCTCAAAACCCTTGAAGTAGGCACGAATCCCAAAGGAGTGCAGTATATGTGGCATCGAATCACGATCGCCTTGATGGTAGTGACGCTACTGTTCAGCCTCTATACAGGCTTGGGAATGTACAAGCCAGTTCAGTTTAGTTGGATTATTGCTACCTTTGGCAATAGCTGGCAAGCTCTGAGAATCGCCCACTTTTTACCAGTCGTGCTGCTGGTGATCCTGATCTGGGACCATATTGGCCGTGGGTTTAAGATTGGGGGCTAGCCACTGCTTCAGTCGATTTTTTTTGATGCCTACCGCCCCACTCCAGAAACGGAGGCAGCCATTACTAATGAATCAGAGCCCTAGCGATGCTAAACGATCCTGTTATACATCCCGTGAATCGGCGCCGGTTCCTCCAAGCTCACCTTGGCGGGCTCACTGTTCTGCTTTCCGGCTGTGGTGCTAACGGGATGGAAACCGTGATTCATCAATTTACCACCCGCAAACGGTGTCCCTCTGCGCCTCGCTTCTCCCGTTAAGTTAGGGTACAAGCAAAGTAAGTGGATGACAGAAATTAATTTTTTAAGTCATCTACCTCGCCAGCGTGGCTACTGGGAAGACCAGGACTACGAGTGGTATGCTGGGCTTTAAATCTGTACACTTGAGCCTTTTCAAGAGGTGATGCCTAGGGATTCAGCGGCTACTGCATCCCTTTCCTTTTACGCTAAGGTGCGGCGGAGCAGGCGTTGGACGCTGATCAAGGCTAAAGCATCAAAGCCAATTAGAACCAGTAATGCTACACCCATCGTGACACTCCCCCAAGGTGCTTGCAGGACGACACTGCTAAGGGACCAATGGGTGTGTAGGTAAACATAGCGAATTGGCTCGATCGCATAGCTCAATGGGTTAAGAGAGGCGATCGCTTGCAACCAAGTGGGCATAAAGGAAAGAGGCACCAGCGCCGTGCTAGCAAATAGGAGGGGTAGGTTGGTGACAAAGATCACAGCGATCAGTTCTACATGACCCGGTAGGGCAAACGCTAAACCCAGGCTGAGGGCGGTTACACCCAGCACCAACAGTAGAACAATCAAGGTAACAATGCTCAGACCCAAGGGTCCCGGCAGACCAGCACCCAATAAGGCACTAACGGCAATGATCGCAGCAGTCTGAATCAGGCTCAGGGCCGTAATGAAAATAGCCGAGGCCAACACAATGGAAAACCGTGAGGCCAAGGGTGCAACGAGTAAGCGATTTAAAAAACCAAACTCGCGATCGAACATGACGGGCAGACCCGCGTTCAGAGCCCCACTAAAAGCTGTAAAGACTATGACACCGGCGCCGAGAAACTGACCATAGTTCTGGCTAGTGCCAAATAGACCCTCCGGTACATTCTGGAACAACGCCCCAAACAGAACTAGCCATAGCAAGGGCTGGATAATTCCGGCAATCAGGGTTGAAGGTCGCCGCTGCAGTTGAATGAACAAGCGGCGGGCTAAGGCAAAAGTCTCTTGAAAAAATTCGCCAGAAAGTAAGCCAGGAGTTTTTAAAGGGGAATTAGCGGGTGCAACTAGACTAGTATTGGGTTTGACTGGTGTAGTGGTCATCGCAGTTTTACATCAAAAAGATTTCAGCAGAGGGTAATCTGGAATACTGCTAGCGCATATTTTGCTTGCGTTCTGCCTTCGGATCACGCTTACCAGAGGCAGCAACATCCGCGTCCAAAAGGGTCCTGCCTGTAGCAGCCAGGTAGACATCATCTAGGCTAGGCCGTGCTTGGGCAATGCCAAAGGTAGGAAGACCCACTTCTTTGAGGGCTTGCTGAATAGTTGACAGGGCTTCACTTTGAGGAACGACGACAAGATTTAGGGAGTTGCCTTGATCTGGATTAATCAGCACGTCTTGGACAAAGGGCAGGGCCTGGATCATTGCTTTTGCTTTCTCGGCCTCGTCTAGGGGGGCAAATTCCCGGATTCGTAGGGTAATGCGATCGCCCCCCACCTGATCCTTCAGCTCCGAAGGGGTCCCTTCAGCAATGACTTTCCCTTGATCAATAATGGCAACTCGGTCCGCCAAGGCGTCAATCTCTTCCAGATAATGACTGGTCATTAATACTGTTGTGCCGCTATCTCGCAACTGGCGTAAAAAGTCCCAAATCACTCTGCGGCTTTCGATATCTAGCCCGACAGTTGGTTCATCCAAAACCAGTACTACTGGTTGGTGAAGTAACCCAGCAGCTAGATCTAGCCGCTTCCGCAACCCCCCAGAATAGGTTCCTGTTTTTTGATCAGCATAATTGTCTAGATCAAGCAATGCCAGGGTAGCTTTAATCCTTTCTGCCGCCACGGCACGAGGCAGGTGGTAGAGAGCCGCTTGAAGCTGTAACAGCTCGCGGCCAGTCAGTACCTTATCTAAAGCAACCTCTTGAGCAACATACCCCAACAGCTGACGCGCTTTCTTAGGGTTTTTAATAGCGGAAACACCTGCAACCTCAACAATGCCCAAGTCAGGCTTTGTTAAAGTGCAGAGGCAGCGCAATGTGGTTGTTTTGCCAGCACCATTGGGACCCAGCAAACCAAAAATTTGACCCGGTTCTACTGTTAGAGAAACGTCTTTCACAGCCTCTACCGGGCCGTAGCGTTTCTGAAGATTTTGAATTAAAACGGCGGGAGCCATCGACATCCCTTCTCAATAAATCGCAACAAATATTACTTTTATTCTACCGGGTTGTCTAATTTTAGATTCAGGGTTCCCTTAGGAGAGGGCAATTTTAGATTAATTTTTCCCAGGCGGGAAGCGCTCTGACAAAACTAGGAACTGAAGCATCGCCCGAAAGCAAAATTCTCATACCAATCAGCGTTCTAAGGAGTAACCTTCAGATGGGGGAAGTAGGTCATGGAGCTTAAACGCTCGGCATGTCGATGAGTTGCTTCAGCCCTCGCACAAAGTGTTCATTACCGTATCTATTGAGTTAAATACTCGGTTGTAGAAATGCTTTTCTCGGATCTCCTCCCACACGTGCTCAACGGGATTAAGTTCAGGAGAGTGAGCCGGTTGAAAAAGCAGACGAATGTTCTCAGGAATAACCAACTGCTGTGAGCGATGCCAAGCCGCCCCATCCACTTGCATCACGATGAAGTAGTTAGCAAACTCCACTGAGACTTGCTCGAGAAACAGATTCATCATTTGGGTATTGGCATCGGGCAGCACCAAGGTCGTCATCTGCCCAAGTTCAGGTGCGACTGCAGCATAGGCATAGACATACTCTCTGACCAGCTGTTTAGCAACCAGGGGTCTGGCTCCAGGGGGGCACCAAGCTTTCATCACTTGCCCGATGCGTCCAAATTTTGCTTCATCAGCAGCCAGTAGCAGCACAGCTCTATGGTCATGGACGCTTCTGGTCGCTAAAAGCTGTTCGACTTGCTGTGGGAAGTTTGCTTAAAGGCAGCTTGCTGTACCGTTGCTGCTTTTTGATGAGCGGGACGTGGCACGAGTTTACGCCACTGGTGTCTCTCCAGTAGCCGGTAGATAGTCGATGAGTCTACTGCTTGGCCGACTTGTTGCTCAAACGCCTGTTGAATCAGCGCCACTGTACTGATATGCCCGGCTACTGTTTGTTCAATAAAGGGGCGAAAGGGCAATTTCGGCTTCCCAACTGAGGTAGCTTCTGCGTCGTCCTCCCTTGCCTGGGGTCTCGATTTTGGCTGAGCCAAAGCGATTGTAATCCGACACTACCTGATGCACAGTGCGAAGCGAGGTGCCTGTATGCTTAGCGATTACCTCGGCAGGCCTTGGGTCTACTAAAGCGTTATAGACAACCAACCACTTTGCTGTTGCCGGAAGTTGGCGGCACTTTTGAGCTTGCCTTTGACTTGGGCTTCAGATAGATGTGCGGCTACTCGAGTGACTCTGGCCATATAGATGCTCTAACTGCGTCATCCAACACAATATCAACCTTACGTCTCGGTTCGCAGATTGGTATCAGACCCTTTGCTCCTGCAGAGCGGCTCCACTTATGGGTGCAGCAAAGTGGCTCAGCTATGCTAGGTATGCCGATCCCAAATTCATGATGCTTTGGGTCAAACTGTCCACCAGGCTGTGAGTCACAGGTAAGCTGTCGATCCCTATACCAGCACACAGCAGCATCAGATAAAGGATGGAGTAAAAGAACAGCGATCGCGCCCGCTGCCGGTCTGTCGGAGCCTGCAACACCAACCAGACTTTCTGAATAAACGGTACCCACAAAACTAGGGCCAGGCCCAAATAAACAGCCCCCGACACCTGCAAGGGATAGACCAGCAGTAGCGTCACGGGCAGCAAAGCCAGGGTATAGCAGAAGATTTGACGAGCTGTTGCTGTTTCCCCTGCAACAACCGGGAGCATTGGCACGCCCACTTTGGCATAATCGTCTTGTATCATCAGCGCTAAAGCCCAAAAGTGGGGGGGCGTCCAGATAAAGATGATGGCAAACAGTACCCAGGCAGGCCAGTCCAATTGACCTGTAGCAGCCGCCCAGCCAACCAGGGGTGGAATCGCTCCGGCGGCACCACCAATGACAATATTTTGGGGGGTAGAGCGCTTGAGCCAGAATGTATAGATACAGACGTAAAAAGCGATCCCTGCCATGGCCAGCAGCGCACTCAACAAGTTGGCGAATACGGCCAGCAGCGTGAATGAGAGAGTCCCTAGGACGATCGCAAACAGGACGGCATTTCGTGGCGTCACTCGTCCGGAAGGCAAAGGTCGGTGGCGAGTGCGTTCCATCGCAAAATCAATGTCGCGATCGTACACACAGTTGATAGTTTGTGCTGCCCCGGCGGCAAGAGTCCCCCCTACCAAAGTAGTTAACAGTAGTAGCGGGTCAACTTGACCGGCTGCTGCGATCCACATGCTGGCGGCAGTGGTGATCAACAGTAAGGGAATAATCCGGGGTTTAGTCAGTTGATAATACGCTTGAATAGTTTGAAGAAGACTTTGATTGTGCCGAGGGGCAGAAGTCCAAGTCGTTTCTTGCATGAGTTCCCCTCATCTAAAAAACAATGACGAACTAAACGAAGCAGATTGGCCTGTCTAAGGCGCTGCCGCTTGAGGGCCTTCTAAGTCTACTGGCTCCTGGCGCTGCTGAAGCACGGCAAAGTGACCGGCCCCAATGCGATCCCGTAAAGCAATGACGCTAAAAGCAACTAAGGTTCCCAGCAGAGCGGCACCGACTGCCTGATGAGCAACGGTAAGTAAGGCAACCTGTAGTTGTAGCCGGAAGGTTGTGACTCCTAAAACAACCTGTAGTATTAGCAACCCACCAGCCAGCTTTGCCAGCTGCCTTAGGATTGGGTGAAGAGCCGGTGTACGCCAGGCCAGGAAGATAAGTACTACTGTTGCCAAGGTCGCAGGCAGCACCCCGAAAATGTGGCTGTTCATCACACTGCAAAGTTGAGAAGCGCTCAAGCACTGATGTAGCGCCCACCGGGAGGCTACTAGTCCTCCTAGGAGACTTTGAAGGTACACCAAGACTGCAGCACTCAAGCTGATCCAGGGTAGCTTACCGACAACACCCGTACCTTGATAGGGCAACAGCGCCATTCCTGTTGCCAGCAGGGTACTAAAAAACAGCAGGCCAGTGCCTAGATGAGCTGTGACGATGTCGAATCTTAGTAACTGGGTCACAGTCAGACCCCCTAGCAGACCTTGCAGGATCACTAAACCCAAGGCAAAGGTAGTAGACCAGGGTAGCCACTTGGGTAGAGAGTGACGATACCACCAGCTGAGACTGGTCAGCCCGATCACCAGAAGACCTAGCCCGGAGGCAATAAGACGGTGGAACCATTCTAAGAAAACCTGTAGATTCATCTGCTGGTGAGGTACCAGTTCGCCAAAGCACAGTGGCCAGTCAGGGCAGGCAAGGCCTGCATTCATCACGCGAGTTGCGCTTCCTAAGGCCATTAAGAATAGGGTAGCGATCGCCATTCCGAAGACAAGACGACGAATTAAGGCAATTGGGCTGAACTGTTCTGTCAAGCTGGAACTAGATTTGCCAAGGAAAGAATCAGCCATGATTTCAACAGTAACAAGTACTAGGTATTTGATTAGTAGAGTGACTTACAGAGGGTTAACTGATCGTTAAGGGCTTCCAATTACCACTTTAGTCAGGTTTAAGCCAAGTTGCCCGGTAGAAATCAACCGCAGTCACTACCTCGGGTCATCTTTTGCTCACTTACTCCTACTTAGCCCATATTTTTACGTCTCACTTGCAGGTTGCTGTTCGAGTTCTACCCTGAGTGGCTTACGTCTATGAAGGTAGCAAACTCCAAGCATTCGTGTTAGGACTGACAGTGGAAGCATTGGTATTAGTAAGCTGATCGGCAATTAAATTAGCAGGAAAGATATAGACTAAAGCTGGTTAAACAGAGGCCATGGCAGTGCTCCAAAAAAGCTTAAGTCTGTATCGGTATTAGCTCCCCTAATTCTTTGACCTGTTCTACCTTAAGTTTCGCCGGCAAGTAAAACGACGCCTGATTAGAACTCAAATAAAGTAGAAATATCTCGTTCAACCCGTTTGTTCTCCGAAGCTGTTATAGGAAACGAAGACAAGCTGTGAAAGAAGTTCCGAATACTATTACAACGCTCATTGCTGGGGTGGCAATAACTCTCGCCAGTATCTGGTACGGTCAGAACCATGGGTTGCTGCCAGCAGTTGCCTCAGCACAAGCACCCCAGATCGATAGACTGTTCAACGCCATGATGTCTATCTCTACCGGTCTCTTCTTGATTATTCAAGGGGCACTGGTTGTTTCTCTCTTTAGATTTCGCCAGCGTAAGGGTGACAACACAGATGCTGCACCAGTCCACGGTAATATTCCGCTAGAAATCCTCTGGACAGCGATCCCAGCCGGGATTGTTCTCTGGTTAGCTATCTACAGCTTTGATGTTTACACAAGTCTGTCGATAGTAGCGGCCTACAAACAATGGGTCATATGGCCCATGCTCAGCCCCAGCAAGTTGCAGCCTGGTCAAATGCTGCCATTGCTGCCCCTTGCCTCAAGTCGCAGAGACAGCCCCTCCTTCACAAACCCGCAACCAGCAGCAGCAGGATGCAGCGATGCAAGATCCGGCCACGGCAAAAAAGCCGAAATGATCAAGTACCCCAGCGTCGTGAAGCTCCTGGTGCCGGGGTGACTTCTCCCACCTATGGGCGCACTTCCTGAGGAACAGGGCCAGCCTGCTGCGGTAGTGGTGAATGTCACAGGGCTCCGCTACGCTTGGCTCTTTAGCTACCCTGGCACTGACGTTACTGCTGGTGAGCTGCATGTGCCCGTTAATCAGGATGTTGAACTCAATATTTCAGCGAACGATGTGATCCATGCTTTTTGGGTACCGGAGTTTCGCCTGAAGCAGGATGCAATTCCAGGGCGGCAGGGCTATATGAGGTTTACACATCGAGTGCCCAGAGAGTACTCGGTGATTTGTGCCGAGCTGTGTGGCCCTTATCACGGAGCTATGAAGACACGCGTGATTGTTCAAACGCCAGAAGACTACCAAGCCTGGATGCAAGAACAGATTGCATCCGTGGACAGTGGCAGCCAGACGGTTGCCGTTAATCCTGCAGAGCACAATCCGCCTCAGAGTTTTGGCACCCTACGTTGCCGAGATGGGAGTTCAACCCCAGGCGTCGCCAGTCTGGTTCAGGGGGAGCATCCCATGACTGGTGGAAAAGCTGGGAAGCTAATTGAGCAATTAGCGCCCCATCTCCATTAGCACTGAACAGTTCAGCCCCGTTCGGGGGACCCTAGGGCTGGCTGAGCTTAGCCGAATGCCAAATTTTCAAAGGATTTCTTATGACTCAACTGCAGCTTCAGCAAGAGGCCAATGCTGCCGCCCATCCTTCAGAGTCGGGCAGTCATTGGCGTGAATATTTCAGCTTTAGTACTGACCATAAGGTGATTGGCATTCAATACCTGGTCACGTCTTTCATGTTTTATCTCGTTGGCGGGGTACTGGCTGACCTGGTTCGGACAGAATTGAAGACACCTGAGTCTGATTTTGTCTCCCCGGAAGTCTACAACAGCCTGTTTACCCTCCACGGGACAATCATGATTTTCCTGTGGATTATTCCCAGCCTCACGGGAGGATTTGGCAACTACCTGGTGCCTTTACTCATTGGGGCGCGAGATATGGCTTTCCCCCGGCTGAATGCCCTTGCTTTTGGATTATTCCGCCCGCAGGTCTGTTGCTCATTAGTAGCTTCTTTGTGGGTCCGGCCCAAGCTGGTTGGACCTCTTACCCCCTGAGTTTGCTGGATGCCAAGGCAGGGGAAGCTATCTGGATTCTCAGCATTATCCTCTAGGGCACCTCTTCAATTATGGCGGCGATTAACATCCTCGTCACCATCCTCAAGATGCGGATACCGGGCATGGGGTTGAACCAGATGCCTCTGTTTTGTTGGTCTATGCTATCAACTTCGGCACTGGCCTTGATCGCAACGCCAGTATTAACCGGAGCTTTGGTCCTCCTGGCCTTTGACCTGCTGCTGGGAACTTCCTTCTTCAATCCAACCGGGGGCGGTGATCCGGTGGTTTACCAGCACTTATTCTGGTTCTACTCCCACCCCGCCGTTTACATCATGGTTCTCCCGGCCTTTGGGATGATCTCAGAAATCTTGCCGGTTCACGCTCGTAAGCCCATCTTTGGCTACCGGGCGATTGGCTACTCTAGTGTTGCTATTAGCTTTTTGGGCTTAATTGTCTGGGCTCACCACATGTTTACCAGTGGTGTTCCGGACTGGCTGCGGATGTTCTTCATGGTCACAACCATGGTGATTTCCGTACCCACGGGTATCAAGATATTTAGCTGGACGGCAACGGTATGGGGTGGAAAGTTACGTCTACGCACCGCCATGCTATTTGCCATGGCCTTTGTCTCCATGTTCTTAATTGGCGGCTTAAGTGGCGTCATGGTGGCGTCAGTGCCCTTTGATATCCACGTCCACGATACTTACTTTGTGGTGGCTCACCTGCACTACGTCCTATTTGGTGGCAGTGTCTTTGGTATTTTGCTGGGCTTTACCACTGGTTCCCAAAAATGACTGGGAGAATGCTGAACGAAACCTGGGGTAAGGTCCACTTTGCGCTCATGTTTGTCGGCTTCAACATGGCCTTTTTACCTATGCATGTCCTAGGCATCCAAGGCATGAACCGGCGGGTTGCCGTGTATGACCCGAAGTTCACTACGCTGAACGTCGTTTGCACGATTGGTGCCTATCTTCTTGCTATCTCAACCTTGCCATTTATCGTCAATGCAATCTGGAGTTGGCGCCGCGGTCCTAAGGCAGGCGACAACCCCTGGGAAGCTTTAACCCTGGAGTGGATGACAACTTCCCCGCCGCCGGTAGAAAACTTTGAGGGGACCCCGGTGTTGGCCACAGGTCCTTATGACTATGGGATGGCTAGCCAGGATACTGAAGGGGAAGAAGAAGAGGTTGAGGAGACAGTTCCCTTCTCTGAATCGGATGATCCAGCGTTGTCTGCCGGCCCTCGCTCATCTTTGCGTGCCGGTCCTGATCCCGCTGTTGCAGCACGTCCTGAAGAGCGTCAGGGCAAAAGCCAGAATCGTGAATAGTTCACCAGACTAAGTTTTCCTACAACCCTTCTCATAGGTACTGAAAGACTCATGCAAGGTTCAACCGTTGACTCAACTAAGGCTGAGCTTAACTATCATGGAGGTCATGAAGCGCCAGCCGCGCCTCACGAAGAACATCCTGATCATCGTCTGTTCGGGTTTCTTGTCTTTTTAATCTCAGAGAGCATGCTCTTTGTCGGCCTGTTTCTCGCTTATTTTGCCTATCGCCTTGTGGCTCCTGCTTGGCCACCCGAGGGTACACCAGAACTAGAAACGCTTTTGCCGGGGATTAATACGGTAATTCTGCTCTCCAGTAGCTTTGTTGTTCACCAAGCGGATGTGGCGGTTAAAAAGAATAATGTTTCGGGTTTTGCGGCTCTGGTTTCTAGCGACGATGGTGATGGGGGCGACCTTCTTAGCCGGCCAGCTCTACGAGTACAACCACCTAGAGTTTGGCTTGAAGTCTAACTTGTTCGGCAGCACGTTTTATGTGCTGACTGGATTTCATGGACTCCACGTTTTTGCTGGTTTGGTTCTAATGGCTACGGTGCTGTGGCGATCACGCAAAGCCTGGTCACTACTCCAGCGAACATCACTTTGGCGTCGAGGCGGCAGAAATCTACTGGCACTTTGTCGATGTGGTCTGGGTGATCTTATTTACAATCCTCTATATCCTCTAGCCTCAGTTAAAGCCCCTACTTCGGTTGGCGAACTCCTAAATTTTGAAAGCGGCTGACTTGCTGATTAGCTGCTAGGAAAGCTATATTAGCACTCGGTGCTTGAGAGTGCTAACTAGACGCTGAGCATTCTGTAGAGAACGAGGAAACTTAAAAATGGCGAAGCAAGTTGTATTTGATGAGGAATCTCGCCGGGCGCTAGAGAGAGGAGTCAACGCTCTAGCGGATGCTGTCCGGATTACCCTAGGTCCTAAAGGCCGTAATGTCGTTTTGGAGAAGAAGTTTGGTGCCCCACAAATCGTCAATGACGGGGTGACGATGAATAAAGAAGTTGAGCTAGAAGATCCACTGGAAAACGCGGGTGCCCAATTAATTCGGGAAGTCGCATCCAAAACGAACGATGTAGCCGGTGACGGCACTACCACCGCGACTGTTCTGGCCCAGGCGCTAATTCGTCAGGGGTTAAGAAACGTTGCTGCGGGGGTAAATCCAGTTAGTCTTCGTCGGGGTGTCGAAAAAACCATTGATAGGCTGGTTGAAGAGATCCAGGCCGTTGCTAAGCCAGTCGAAGGCAGCGCCATCGCTCAAGTTGCTACCATCTCAGCAGGCAACGATCAGGAAGTGGGCCAGATGGTAGCGGAAGCAATGGATAAAGTGGGCAAAGACGGGGTGATTACCGTTGAGGAGTCCAAGTCCCTAGCTACGGAACTGGAAGTTGTTGAAGGGATGCAGCTTGACCGGGGCTACATCTCTCCCTACTTTGTCACCGACAATGAGCGGATGGTCACAGAGTTGGAAAATGCCAAAATTTTATTGACAGACAAAAAAGTTTCGGCAATTCAGGACTTGGTACCAGTCCTAGAAAAAGTTGCTCGCTCTGGCCAGCCACTCGTGATTATTGCTGAAGACGTAGACGGCGAAGCCTTGGCTACCCTGGTGGTGAACAAACTCAGAGGTGTGCTGAACGCAGTAGCGATTAAAGCACCAGCCTTTGGCGATCGCCGTAAGGCCATGCTGCAAGATATTGCTGTGCTAACGGGTGGTCAATTAATTTCTGAGGAGGTTGGCCTCACTCTCGATAAAGTTTCGGAAGAGATGCTGGGAACAGCGCGCAAGGTGACGATTACCAAAGACACCACCACCATTGTTACGGGCAACGAAAGCAAAGCAGATGTTGATAAGCGCGTAGCGCAAATCCGCAAGCAGCTTGAAGAAACTGATTCTGACTACGACCAGGAAAAGCTTCAGGAGCGGATTGCCAAGCTAGCCGGTGGAGTCGCAGTCATTAAAGTAGGTGCAGCTACTGAGACTGAATTAAAAGACCGCAAGCTGCGGATTGAAGATGCTCTAAATGCGACCAAAGCCGCTGTCGAAGAAGGGGTTGTTCCCGGCGGTGGTACGACGCTGATTCATCTCACCAAGAAGGTCGGTGAGATCAAAGACCAGCTGAGCGGCGAAGAGAAGCTGGGAGCCGATCTAGTGGGGATGGCCTTAGAGGCACCTCTGCGTCAGATTGTTGATAACGCAGGAGCTGAAGGCTACGTTGTGGTAGAAAAAGTGCGGGAGTCCGACAACTTTAACTATGGCTACAACGCAGCAACTGGATCTTTTGAAGACATGATTGCCGCAGGCATTGTTGATCCGGCTAAGGTTGTTCGCTCAGCGCTCCAGAATGCTGGCTCTATAGCGAGAATGGTACTAACCACTGAGGCTCTAGTCGTAGAGAAGCCTGAAAAGAAATCAGCCGCTGCTCCAGACATGGGCGGCATGGGCGGCATGGGCGGCATGGGCGGCATGGGCGGCATGGGCGGCATGATGTAACCCAGCGACCGTTTAGAAGCGGAAATTTATCAGCAGTTTGTCTTGTGAGGCAAGCTGCTTTTTCGTTGAGGGCTTAACTGAGCCAGCAGTTTTAATGACGGCACACCGCAGCTCGACCCCCCAAAATTACTGTTAGGGTTTCCTGAAAGTGAGGAGAACCTATTCGGGCGTGTAGTGCATACAGGGAAAGTTGCTGGGAGTAGGATTAAACAATGTTAACGGGATGAATTAGCATGGTACAAAAACGTTTTCAGCCTTCTGGACTAGTTCTGGAGCCAGAGGAACCTTACATTGACTACTTTTATGACACACCTGGAAGTGCCCCGGGAACACTCAACATTGAGTCGGGTGCGACACTACCGACGATTGTCTTGATCGATTACAACCATACCCATGCAACCCGGATTCAAATCGACACACCTGAGGCCATTACGCCCTACTTAGATAGTCAGTCTGTATCTTGGGTTGATGTTCAAGGCTTGGGTAGTGAAGACATTTTACAGCGACTAGGGAACGTCTTTCATTTGCATCCCCTCGTGCTAGAGGATGTTGTGAATGTACCCCAGCGACCCAAGATCGAGGATTACGAAGACCAGCTTGTAATTGTCACGCGGATGGTGATGCTCAGGGAAGGGACCCAAGGTTTTGCCAGCGAGCAAGTGAGCCTGGTTCTGGGAAAATATTACCTGTTGACGGTACAGGAGGAGCCAGAGTATGACTGCTTTAACCCTGTTCGCCAGCGTATTCGTGCTAATAAAGGGAGCATCCGAGGTGAAGGTGCTGATTATCTCGCCTACGCACTTTTGGACGCTCTAATCGATGGCTTTTTTCCAGTCCTAGAAGTCTATGGTGAGCGAATTGAGGCCCTAGAAGATGAAGTGGTCGCTAACCCGACACGACAGACTCTAGAAAAAATCCATCAAATTAGACGAGAGTTGCTGAGCCTGCGTCGCTCCATTTGGCCTCAGCGAGATGCCATCAATACTCTAATTCGAGACAGCAGTGATCTCATTAGCCGGGATGTACAAATATACCTGCGCGACTGCTACGACCATGTTGTCCAGCTTTTAGATATGGTTGAAACCTACCGAGAGCTAGCCTCTAGCTTGATGGATGTCTACCTCTCCTCCGTCAGCAACAAAATGAACGAAGTCATGAAGACGTTGACGGTGATCTCCACGATTTTCATTCCCCTAACCTTTGTTGCTGGGGTTTACGGGATGAACTTTAACCCAGAGGCTTCACCTTTTAACATGCCAGAGCTGAACTGGTACTGGGGCTATCCAGCGGCTTGGGCAGTTATGGTGGCGATCGCCGCGGGGTTAATCTACTTTTTCTGGCGTCGGGGTTGGTTTAGTAACTTTTCCACGCTCCAAAAAAAGGACTGACCCCAGCCGTGATACTAGCTCAAGGTCTTTTCTCTAACCACTGGCGCGTACCAAAAAACCGGCAGGCGTAGGAGGCAATCTTCGCTGCCTCTCTCAGCGCGCTGGCAAAGTCCAACTGCAGGATGTAATGGCAGAAAGCGCCATGAAAAATGTCCCCGGCTCCAAAGGTATCAATGGGCTTGATAGTAGGAACCTCAATCCAATCAGTGGTGCCGCAACTGGTGTACTGCAGGGGATTTTCCCCGTGAGTAATTGCCAGATGGGCAATGCCAGCAGCTGACAGGTAGGCTAGGACCTGCTCTGAACTGCGGCACCCAGGAGGGTAAAAGTCTGCTGAACAAATAGCATAGTTGACAAAGGGCAATAGCTTTTCCAGGCCAGGTTTCCAACTCCCGCCATCGAGAACAACCGGGATCTGACGGGCTTGGGCCGCTTGAGCGATCGCCTGTCCGACTTCCATTTGATGTCCATCGATTAACACTACCTCCACGTTCTGCAGAATCT
>JAUJON010000008.1 GCA_030447595.1 Thermosynechococcaceae cyanobacterium YX3bin19 | reverse complement strand
AATTCACTGGTTCAAATACAGCAGGGAACTTTCTCTGCGACGGGGGGAGCTTTGTTCTTTTCAGATATAGATCAAAACTATGTTTATCACTGCAAAAAGACGTATTGCTCTCGTTTCTGTCGATGGTGACCCGGCGACAAAAATTGGTCAAGAGGAAGTAGGATGCCGCAATGTGTATGTCCGACAAGTCGGCGAGTCGCTGGCTCAACAGGGGTGGCAGGTCGATCTATTTACCCGCTGTTGCCGTGCTGATCAGCCCAAAATCATTCAGCATAGACCCAATTGCCGAACCATCCGGTTGGTAGCCGGTCCCCAAGACCGGATACCTCGGGATCAGCTTTTTAGCTACCTGCCGGAGTTTGTCCAGCAGTTTCGTGCTTTTCAGCAGCAAGAAGGGATTGAGTATCCCCTCATCCACACCAATCACTGGCTATCTGCCTGGGTGGGAATGGAGCTGAAGAAGCGCTCCCCCCTGATTCAGGTCCATACCTTTCACTCCTTGGGCGCTTTAAAGTACCAGGTTGTTCCGGTTGCGCCCTCTCAATACGAGACTGTGGTTGCAAGACTAGCAGTAGAGAAAGCTTGCCTGGAAAGGGCAGACTGGATTGTCGCAACCAGTCCTCAAGAGAAGCAGTACATGAAGGTACTGGTCCCGCACCAGGATTGTATCGAAATGATCCCCTGCGGTACAGACGTAGACCACTTTGGTTCACTATCGCGTTCAGAAGCCCGCCAACGGTTAGGAATTTCTCTTCAGGCCAAGGTCGTCTTGTATGTCGGAAAATTCAGTCAGCGTAAAGGCATTGAGACTCTTGTCCGGGCAGTTGCTCAGTCAACCTTTCGAGCCTCAGAAGACCTAAAGCTGGTCATTGCAGGTGGGAGTGATCCTAGCCGGGAGGATGGCGCAGAGCGCGATCACATCAAGAGAACTGTCGCCGAACTAGGGCTAAGCAATCTCACAACTTTCCCAGGCTATCTTGATGAATCAGACTTACCCGCTTACTATGCCGCAGCTGATGTCTGTGTTGTCCCTAGCTACTACGAACCCTTCAGTCCCGTTGCGGTTGAGGCTATGGCAAGCGGCACACCCGTTGTAGCTAGCAATGTCGGTGGGCTTCAATTTACTGTGGTTCCGGAAGTCACTGGCTTGCTCGTGCCTCCCAAAGAGGAGGGAGCTCTAGCTCAGGCGGTTGATCGCGTGCTTGCTAATCCGAGCTGGCGAGATCAACTGGGACAAACGGGACGGCAACGGGCAGAAATAGCATTAAGCTGGGAGAGCGTAGCCTCCCGTCTGGCTCATCTTTACACCAAACTGCTCGCTCAATCTACCCAGCCAGCGCAACCGTCCCGCATTGCGGCTTAACTGGATATCTCGCATTGATGAGGTATTTCGCTGATTCATCACAGACTAACGCCATAGTATCCCCAGATACTATGGCGTTAGTCTGTGAAGGACTGGCCTTCTTGCATAAAGTTAGGAATGAACGAGGGGCTAGCCCCCCCGCCAGATCTTCTTCAAAAGGCTGCTCCTGCTTTACCACAGCCAGTTTGCTAGGATCTTAGGGAATAGATAGCAATGAACTGGCGCTGGCTTTTACAAGTGCTTCAGTGTGTATCGCGTTACAGGGATATCGCTGACTGCATGGGTTTGTGGGCCTGAGGGCCAGTCGTATAAGGGCAATGATTTATGTTTGAGAACTTGATACTGCGGACATAGAGCTATGAGCTTAAAAGACCAGATTACAGAAGCTATCAAAACAGCGATGAAGTCTCGAGACAAGCTGCGTCTAGAGACAGTCCGCAGTATCAAAAAAACATTGCTGGAAAAAGAAGTCAGTGTTCGACCAGCTGGACAAACAGAGCTAACCGAAGCGCAAGAGCTTGAAGTCTTAGTCCAGCAGGCCAAGCAGCGCCGGGACTCAATCGAGCAATATCGCCTGGTGGGACGTCCTGACCTAGCGGAGAAAGAGGCTCAGGAACTTGCCATCATTGAAGAATACTTACCCCAGCAACTATCAGACCCGGAGATCAGTCAGCTGGTTGACCAGATTATTATCCAAGTTGGCGCAACTTCTGCCAAAGACATGGGGAAGGTGATGGGACCCGCCATGCAGCAACTCAAAGGCAAAGCTGATGGCAAAAAGGTTCAGGAGCTGGTCAAAGTAAAGCTATCGGGTTAAGTTGCCTCCAGGAGCAGCAAGTTGTATTGTTTTGTATGAGTTTAGGGCTCCGGAGCGAAGCAATAGGTACTGCTCCTTAGTTAGATGCAATTCGTTCTACACTGAATGGACCAACTGGCTCTTGGAGTATTTTGGTTGACCCTGTATCCTGAACCCATGTATTCCCCGCTTTGGGCAAAAGTCAATCCTGTGCTATGCAACCACCCATTCCCATCGGGTCTGTTCTCCAGAATCGCTACCAACTCATTAGTGTCTTGGGCCAAGGGGGATTCGCCCGTACCTATGTGGCAGAGGATCAAGGCCGCTTCAACGAACTCTGTGTCCTAAAAGAATTTATTCCCAGTCAATCGAGTGAGTACGTGCTGGAGAAGTCCAAGGAACTCTTTCAGCGAGAAGCTGCGGTGCTCTACCAAATTCACCATCCGCAGATTCCACAGTTCCGAGCTACCTTTGAATACAACTTCCAGGGAAGTCCTCGTCTATTCCTTGTGCAAGACTACGTGGAAGGAAAGACCTACCATGCTCTCTTAAACGATCGCAAGGCCCAAAGTCAGACTTTTCCGAGGTGGAGGTGCGAGGTCTACTACGACAGGTGTTGCCGGTACTGGCCTACATCCACAGCAAAGGCATTATTCACCGGGATATTTCCCGGATAACCTAATCTTGCGAGAAAATGACCAGCAACCGGTTTTGATTGACTTTGGCGTGGTTAAAGAAATTGTAACGCGGCTCCATGTCCCTGAGGGTGCTGCCCCAGTGACCACCGTCGGCAAGCTAGGTTATGCACCTGGAGAACAACTTCAAACAGGGCGTGCCTTTCCCAGCAGTGACCTGTACTCCTCGCTGCAACTGCTGTTGTACTGCTCAGTGGGCAAGAACCTCAGGAATTATACGACGATACGACTCTAAGTTGGCATTGGCAGCAGTGGGCCACTGTTAGCCCTGGTTTTGCTCAGGTCTTGCACCGAATGCTGCAACACAAACCTGGCGATCGCTTCCAGTCAGTGCGGAGGTAATCGAGGCGCTGCAAGGTTTGCCCGAACCAGTTGCCACAATCACTCGCAAGGTGCAGCGCCAAACGGTGCCCCAGCCCCAAACCGCTCCTCTCAGCGCCAATGTCTCAGGTTCGGACAATGGCTTTGGATCGAGCCAGCATTGTCATACCTCAACGAGCCCGTAAAGAGCCGATGATTCCGCCAGTCACTAGCAAATCCCTGGGGACAATCCCTGGGCGGTAGGGTTAGCGGGGATTGTCCTGGCCCTACTCACCGGTTTTGCCTCCTGGACTTTTGTGCGAGCACTGCTACAGCGTCAGTGGCTGCCAACCCCACAAGCTTCTGTCTCTCCAACCTTGTCTCTCTCCCCGAGTCCAGAACTATCAGCTACAATCGGCCCTTAACACTGCTGCCGGGCGATCGCGTCTGTCCAGGGAACGCTGCAGCCCAATGAAACTCTGAATTATGTGATTCAGGGCCAGCAGGGGCAGCAGCTAACCGCCAACCTTACCGGGTCGGGCACGGTCATGAGTCTCTTTGGCCCCGGTCAAACCCCTTTAGTGACCCAGGTTATCAACTGGGAAGGAATCTTGCCGGCAACGGGGGACTACTATTTGCAGGTTAAACCAGCTCCCGGTGTATCTCAGAGTAATTACCAGTTGACCGTCAGCTTGACGGACCCAACCCGACCCAGCCCCAGTCCGACACCGACGCCAACTCTCAGTCCAGAACCCTCACCGCCACCCGTGCAAGTGGAGGTCGAGCAAGTCCGCTTTGCCGAGGGCGAGTCCGCCGAACGAATCTCGGATACTGCTAGTCCCAGCCGGGTGAGACGCTACTTAGTGAATGCCCAAGAAGGACAGGTTCTGACGGCCCAAGTGATTGATGGCCTAGTTACTAACATCCGCTCACCGGACGGTGAACTGATTGAAAACGCCTCTCAAGTTTTGAGCTGGGAGTCGCAATTAACTACTGGTGGAGACTACCAAATTGATGTGATTGCCCCGGAAGAGACGGATTTTAGCCTGAATGTTGAGGTTCGCGATTTAGAATAAAGAATCACAGTGCTTTACCATCGCTTCTCTTGTCAATGGGGACTCGTCCTTGAATACCCTTCTCATTAGCGGTACAGATACCAGTGTTGGAAAAACAGTCTTAACCACAGCTTTGGTTGCTTACTGGCAAGCTTACTGTACCTCCCACTTGGCAATCTTTAAACCAATCCAAGCAGGACCAGGCGATCGCGAACTTTATAGCCGCCTCACCCGTAACCAATCCTTGGAGGAAATTACCCCCTATACTTCCAGGCCCCCCTAGCGCCACCAATTGCCGCCGAGCGAGAAGGTCGTCAGGTAGAACTAGCACGAGCTTGGAGGACGTTTCAATCACTCCAGCAGAAGCACGATTTTGTGTTGGTAGAGGCTCTGGGTGGATTAGGTTCTCCGGTTACCTACGAAATCACGGTGGCAGATCTGGCGCGGGACTGGCGCTTACCCGTTGTGTTAACGGTGCCGGTGAAGCTGGGAGCGATCGCTCAAGCGGTTGCCAATGTTGCTTTGGCTCGCCAGTCGCGCGTTCACCTCCAGGGAATTGTCCTCAACTGTGTACAGCCTTGTTCCCTTGAGGAAGTTGCAGATTGGGCACCTCGGGACTTGATTCAGACTTTGACCCATACGCCTGTTCTCGGCACTGTTCCCCACCTCAGCGATCCGGCTGACCTATCTAAACTTGCTCAAATAGCTGCCAATCTAGATTTGGAACGATTGATTCCATTTAACTTTGGTTAGCTATCAAGTTGATTAAGCACATCTAATTCTGCCCGTGCTATACCTCCTAACCTTAAGAAATGGCAATCAAAGCTTTGATTGCCATTTTTCCCGCCCTTAAAGCAGTCTTTGTAGAAAACTTTATGAGTGAATATTTAGAGCTTTATTTGCTCTAAACTCTCTACTCCTATCGGCCTGAGCCAGCCTCTAGGACATTGGCTACCTGTCTAAAGACTTGCAGCGTCAAAAATGAATAAAGCAAAGGCTACACTGGTTTAACACTTGGCGTTATACTTTTGCTAGTAGATGTTGCACCTATAACACTTGCTGTTGAAACTAGCACAACCACACCATAGTCTTAACTTTGAGAGTTCAGGTTAACCCGTGGTCAGATGGAAGCTTCGTGAACTAATGGCTCGCAAAAAGGTTACTAACCGAGCCTTGGCTGATGCTATGAGGATGCACGAAGGCTCTATCTCTCGGCTCAAAGCTGTGGATGAGATGCCTAAAACAGACGGTAAAACCCTCAGTAAGCTCTGTGACTCCCTGCAATGTCAGTTGGATGAATTGATTGAGTATATCTCTGATGAGGCGGTAGCTAGCAAATGAACACTGAGCGGCAATTGGATAGCATTGATCCACGGCTAGAGCGCCTGGTAGCTGCTAGTGAACAACATGGCCAAAATATAGCAGCAATGCTGGAGGGCATGAGAGCTCAGAACCATAACATCAACGTTCTCACAGAGCAAATAGGCAGACTTACAGAGTCTCAAGTTGAGTTTCGGGTTGATATGGTTGAACTGAGGGTAACCACTCAAAGACAAGCCGAGACAGCCGCACGTCAAGAGCGGAATATTGAGCAGCTCGCTGGGCTGGTTAAGCATCTGCTAGAGAGAGGGTAGGCAGAGCAGTGCTATTGAACTTATGTTCTTTGTCCTTACTGGTTCTCTACCTGGTAACGTACCAGGCTTCTGACCTTTTCAGGAGGCCAACCGAGTGTTTGCGCGATCGCCACTTCAACCTGGCTAAACTCAGTAACCGGGAACTCAAAGATCAATGCTTTCAATGTTGAATTGGCAGGATTGACCGTTACCTGCGAAAGACCCTGATCACTTTGAACCAAGACGTCAATCGACAGAACCCGGGCAGAGGGCAGCAGGGTGATGGAACGCCTGACTTGGGGCTGCACCCCGGCCTGTAGCTGCACTTTCGGGTTATAGGCACGATCTAAAACTCGTTCAGTCAGTCGTCCCCCACCCAGCCAAAAAAGTAGTCCGAGTAGTGGTAACGGTAACCACAGCTCTGGCCCCAAACTATACAGTACTTGCAGCCAGCGGGGTTGAAGCATAGGGTCAGGAATCTGATGCTAGGATCATCGAACATCTTAATCTGGTCCAAGGTTAAGTCGCAGCGATCGCGCTTCATGAGAATCTTACTGGTAGAAGATGATCCCGCTCAATTAGAACCCCTTCATGCGGCCCTGTCCCAGGCTGGTCATATTGTCGATGGGGTAGAGGATGGGGAAACAGCCCAGTGGCTACTGTCGCAAAAAGCGTATGACTTGCTCGTTCTCGATTGGATGTTACCTCTGATCAGTGGTGTTAACCTTTGTCACCAGTATCGCCAGAGTGGCAAAACGGCTCCCGTGCTGATGCTGACGGCCAAGGATGCCACAGCCGACAAAGTAATCGGCTTAGATGCTGGGGCAGACGACTATCTGGTAAAACCCGTCGATGTCGTTGAACTCCTAGCACGGGTGCGAGCCTTGGGTCGCAGATCGTCTCTGTGGCAGGGAGACACACTTAGTTTGGCGGATTTACACCTGCACCTGACTAGATTGACTGTTGAGCACCGGGAAGCGACCGTCCAATTATCTGCCCGAGAGTTTCAGCTACTTGAGTACTTACTCCGCCATCCGCGCCAAGTGTTAACCCGCGACCAGATTGAACAGGCACTCTGGCAGTGGGGAGACGAGCCTGAGAGTAACGCAATTACAACCCTGGTGCGTCGCTTGCGACAGCGGCTTCAGGTAGTGGGAGCGAAGGACTGGTTGGAAACTATCCACGGGGTGGGCTATCGCCTCAGCCCCCTAGACAAACCCTGAGTGGGTAATAGCTCATGTTTAGCCGCAGTCGCCGCAACCTAGCCCGCTGGTTTACCCTATCGATGGGAAGTGTACTGGTTGTCTTTGCTGGGATGGTCTATTACCTGGAAGTCCGGGACCAGATTCGTTCCTTTGATGGAGCCCTTTATCAAAAAAGCAAAGCGATCGCTACGGGTATGAAGTATCGATACCAAGGGAGACACCATTTGAACGAGCGCGGGCTGGGGATTCACCCACTGGCGCCGAGTAGCGAGCTGGCGTATATCCGCTGGTACAGTGCCAGCGGGAAGTTAGCTCAGTTTGTTGGTACACCGCCTCAAGGACCCCTGACCCTGGCACCTGGGTTTCAAACAATCAAACCCGCAGCTCAAGCGGAAGCCTCAACAGAAACTAAGCTGCGTCAGTTGACCCTACCTGTTCTCCAAGGGAAACGATTGCTGGGCTACCTTCAGGTGGCAACTCCCCTAGTACCCCTACAGAGCCGCCTGGATCAGCTGCGGCTATTGCTGGCGTTGAGCGTGCCCCTTTCCCTAGGCGTTATTGGTCTTAGCGGGTGGTGGCTTGGAGGACTGGCACTGCAGCCTATCCGCCAGGCCTACGAGGGACTGCAGCGATTTACAGCAGATGCTTCCCATGAACTCCGGGCTCCGTTAGCAGCAGTTTTGAGTAATGCTCAAGTTGGTTTACTGGCCCCGGATGGTGCCCAGCAGCGCCAGCGCCTGGACAATATTGTCGAAACAGCCAAGTCCATGAGCGCTCTGGTGACGAACCTGCTATTTTTGGCTCGACATGAAGGACTGCTAGTTCCCAATACTCTGAAAGACGTTAACCTGGTCAGCCTACTCGAAGATCTGGCAGAACAACAGGCTGAAATCACCGCAGCACAGCAGCTAAAATTTACCTCTCACCTACCCCAAAAACCAGTTATTTTAAGAGCCGATCTTGATCTACTACGTCAAGCGGTTCTGAACCTGCTGAGCAATGCCTGCAAATATACGCCTCCTGGCGGCACAATTCAGCTTCGTCTCTTGACCCAATCCCGTCGGGCGGTGATTCAAGTCGAAGACAGCGGCGTTGGCATTCCTACCGCCGACTTGCCCCATATTTTTGAGCGATTTTACCGCGTGGATGTCTCGCGATCGCGCTCATCCGGTGGTTTTGGTCTAGGTTTAGCGATCGCCCAGCAGATTGTCCAGGCCCACGGCGGGCAGATTACTGCCACCAGTGTCGTCAAGCAGGGCTCAACCTTTCAGATCGAACTGCCGCTTTAGCGCTCGAAGCAGGCTCTTGCTGCGGATATTGACTGCTGCGTTTCAATGGCCTCAAGAGTTTTTCTCCCAAGGGGTCAGAGCAGGAGTTTCCCGAACAGGTTGAGCTAGTGTATTGAAACAATGTTCTCTGGAGTAGTTCTTACTTCGCCGTAACCGGGGTAGAGTTACGATTTCTACCTTAAAGCTGTACATTCGGGGGCAGGATACCCCGCAGTAGACTGTCCGATACGGACGTTCGCCTCTGCAAGAGCGCGACTCTCATCCCACACGCTCCTCTGCAAGTACGGACGTGGCGCTTCCCGCCGAATTAACTAAGCACGCAGGACAATTAAATACTGACGGTACCGGCGGATCATGCCATCCCGCTCGAACTGGTTCAGCAAGCGTGTAACTGTAACTCTATTCATACCAACTGTTTCAGCAATTTCTTGGTGAGTTAATCGCAGGGTAATCAATTTCCCTTGGTTGACTTCACAACCAAACTTCTGTGCTAGCCAGAGCAAGAATTGCGTCAAACAAAGTTGAGCCGGCTTAGAGTGAACAATACTCAGGAGTTCTTCTACCTGTTGAATATGACGGAGCACAGCATTTAATGCTAGGTACCACAGGTGAAGCGGTAGGACGCTAGCTCTTACACTGCTTAAACATTCAATTTGATAGGGGTCAGTTTGCGATAGGGATTTGCCAACTACATCCCCCATCCCCCAATAGCCTAGAGTAGTCACGGTTCCTGCTTCTCCCCAGGTCATTGTTCGAATCACACCCTGCTCAATTCTCCAAAGACAATTTGGCTGCAGTGGAACAATATCTCCGCGGTTAAATGTTTGTTGTCTCAAATTAGGTAGTTCAGCAAGATGGGTAGTGCTTGTTGTAGAAGGTCGCGTGGTCAAAGTTGTCATGGAAACTGTCCTGCTGTAAGAAGGTCGCGGTCAAAGTTGTCATGGAAACTGTCCTGCTAAAGAAACTATTAGGGTACGTAAAATCGAACAAGCTTATTGAGATATATACTCAATTAATTTGAACTCTAGTGTAAGGTAATTTCTCCCGTATTTGGCAAGACGTTGAGCTAAAGTTATTGGTTTTCCTACGAGTTAAGCAACTGCTCTGTAGTCGGTGTCAAGTTCTTGCTAAATCGTGGCTACCATCTTGGTGAAACACCCTCAGAAGGTTGTGGCTGATGCTCAGTAGAGGTTTGCTTCAGTTGAAGCTTGTTGGCATCAGAATTTAAACCAAAATATTCGGGCAGCAGGTATATTGAATAATATTTTCAATAAGATTATATTGTGTTCAAGTGTTCTCCTTAGCAAGAAGTAGCGGACAGGACTTGGCTTCCTATCCGCTACGATCTCTCCTCTGACAACGGCATAACGAAGCTAGGTTGCTATAGCCACCTAGCTTTTTCTATGAATTAGGTATCGGCAGACATGACTAAAGGTTAACGGAACACTATTCTCAAACTGCCACAGTGAGACGCGACGCCTCACGCAAAGTCCAGACTTTACCTTTTAGGTCATCCCCGCGGGCGAAACCTCATCTTGGCGTTATCATTACACCGATTGAAGAATCTTCAGCATCAGTTTTTAATGAGCCGTATCGTTAACGGATTGGATCAACTCCAATGTCAAACTGTTAGGGCGATGAAATGCACCAGGTTAATCAGTGTCTATGATTACAGTTGCACTAGTTTATCATGCTAGTTTCAAAGCCTCTGATTAGGAGGCAGACCAGTGATGGCCTGATCTTCGTTAAAGCTGATGCTCGCTGCGGCCTAATTCTTAAGTTTCTTAAACTTTTTGTCTTGATTAACTGAGAATGATTTGCACTTACTTTATGCTCTGAAAGAGCAACGATCGCTCAGAAACTCCTGGTCGGTTTTGTGAGTTATTGCTGAAAAAGCGTCAAACTACTGAAAGTTAATTGCATTTACTGCATGAACCCATTAGATCCACAATCTGAAACAAATGCGTTAGTTGAGATCAACCGAGCTGATCGCTGGCAGGTTTGTCTCCGCCTGTGGGAGCTAGCTATTCCCTGCCGCTGTGATCCAGATCAGCCGCTAAAGGTCCAAGTTAATAATGCAACAGCAGCCGTGCAGCTCTGGAGCGTTGTGAAACAACTCACCTCGTCTCGCTCGGAGCTCGTGAATTGGCTGGAGCGCTGCTGGGAAGATGTATCTAGCTAGACCAGCTCTCCAGTGGCTTTAAAGCTTACTGATGTACAAAAATTGCCAATAACTTAGCCGTCAAGCTAGCTGTTACTTGATAGTTTAGTTTAAGTTGGCGGCTGGATCCGTGGCACCTGCTTGATGGAAAAGAAGGAAAGTTGTAGAGAATGAATATCACTAGACAGGGTTTGGCAGCTACCATTACAGGGCTAGTAGTACTGGTTGTGGCGGGGTGTTCTAGCCAGGGGGCTCCAGGTAGGACTAGTAGAGAAGTTAACGTTTACTCGGCCCGGCACTACGATACCGATGATGCCCTCT
Organism: Thermosynechococcaceae cyanobacterium YX3bin19; assembly: GCA_030447595.1. Lineage (GTDB taxonomy): Bacteria > Cyanobacteriota > Cyanobacteriia > Thermosynechococcales > Thermosynechococcaceae > JAUJON01. Next base: position 49,107 of record JAUJON010000008.1, on the reverse strand, counting down.
ACGAAGACTTCACCCGGCAGACCGGGATTGAGGTCAACCTAATTGAGGGCAATGCCGATCAGCTAATTGAGCGAATTAAAAGCGAGGGCGCTAATAGTCCAGCTGATGTCTTGATTACAGTTGATGCAGGCCGCCTGTGGCGAGCAGAGGAAGCTGGTATTCTTCAACCCATTTCTTCCTCTGTATTGGAGGCAGAAGTGCCAGAGAATCTGCAGGATCCAGAGAACCGCTGGTTTGGACTGTCAGAGCGGGCCCGCGTCATCGTCTATGACAAAGACCAGGTTAAACCGTCTGAGCTATCAACCTACGAGGCACTGGCAGACCCAAAGTGGAAGGGCCGAGTTTGTATACGGAGTTCAAATAACGTCTACAATCAGTCTCTTGTCGCCTCAATGATTGAAACTGATGGCATCGAGGCGACGGAAAAGTGGGCTAAGTCGCTGGTGTCTAACCTAGCGCGGGAACCAGAGGGCGGGGATATTGAGCAGATCGAGGCAGTTGCAGCAGGAGAGTGTGAGGTTGCGATCGCCAACCACTACTATTGGGCTCGCCTTGCGACATCGCAAAATCCTCAGGAACAGGCGGTAGCCAAACAGGTAGGCATCTTTTTTCCCAATCAAGCGGGGCGCGGTACCCACATTAACATTAGCGGTGCGGGCGTCGTTCAGGATGCTCCCAATCAAGTTAATGCGGTCAAATTTCTCGAATACCTGGTCAGCCCTCAGGCACAAAAGATCTTTTCTGAGGGTAATGACGAGTATCCAGTTGTTTCCGGTGTGCCGTTGAACCCCGTTGTCGCGAAGTTAGGAAAATTTAAGTCTGATGATGTCAATGTTTCAGCCTATGGAGAGAATAACCCGGCAGCCGTCGAGCTGATGGACCGCGTCGGCTGGAAATAGGTTTACCTCTGCCGGGATTGGGTGATCCTCAAGCTCAAAAGAATTACCGGAATAATCCCAACAACGACAATGGCCAGGGCGAGACCGGACGCCTCAGCCAAGCGCTCATCGGCAGCAAGCTGGTAAGTCTGAACTGCTAGGGTATCAAAATTGAAAGGCCGAATCACGATGGTTGCCGGAAGTTCCTTCATCACGTCAACGAAGACCAACATTGCTGCAGTTAACAGACCGCCCCTCATCATTGGTGTGTGGACTTTGACCAGAGTGCTGGTGGGCCCATGACCCAGGCTGCGAGCAGCATCATCGAGGTTTAATTTGATTTTGGTCAAGCTTGCCTCGACTGTACTGAAGGCAATAGCTAGGAATCGGACCAAGTAAGCAAATACCAGCGCGGCAATAGTGCCACTGAGTAGCAGGCCGGTAGACACACCAAAGGTTGCCTGGAACCAGGCATCAATTGTGTTATCTAGCCAGCCAACGGGTAGGAGCACCCCGACTGCAATCACCGAACCTGGAACGGCATAGCCCATTGAGGCAATCCGCACCGCAACCCGCATCCCCAAGTTAGAGCGCAGGCGCAAACCGTAGGCCATGAGCAGCGCAATTACTAATGCCAGGGCGGCAGTGATTGCCGCCAGGATGAAACTGTTAGTGGCAAAGCCCCAAAAGCGGTCATCCAAAGTTTGACGCGCGTTCTGGAGGGTCATCTTTAGTAAGAGGGCCAGCGGCAGCAGAAACCCTAAGAAGAGGGGCATAAAACAGGCAACCCAAGCGATCGCGGCCCGTGTGCCCTGTAGTGGATAACCCAATATCCGGCGCTCTCGGTTGTGGGTTTGATAATATTGGGCCTGCCGCCGTGACCAGCGCTCCAGCAAAATCAGTCCGAAAATCAATAAGAGGAGACAGGTAGCCAGCTGAGCCGCCGCTTCCCGTTCGCCCAACCCAAACCAGGTGCGGTAGATGCCGGTAGTGAAGGTGTCAACCCCAAAATACTGAACCGTACCAAAGTCATTCAGGGTTTCCATCAGTGCCAGGGCGAGACCGGCGGCGATTGCTGGACGAGCCAGGGGTAGGGCAATTGTCATAAAACTCCGCCACGGACCACAGCCGAGCACCCGGCTAGCTTCCCGAGTTGAAACCGACTGCTCCAGAAAAGCAACCCGCGACAGCAGATAAACGTAAGGATAGAGCACCAGGGTTAGCATCGCGATCGCACCGCCTAGGGAGCGAATGTTGGGAAACCAATATTCCCCTGCGCCCCAACCGAACAGGGAGCGGAGGAAGCTTTGTACAGGCCCAGCAAAGTCCAAAAAACCAGTATAGGTATAGGCCAGGACATAGGCGGGGGCCGCGAGGGGTAGCAGTAGAGCCCATTCAAATAGTCGCCTGCCCGGAAACTGGCACAGGGTAACAAGCCATGCTGTTCCAATCCCAATCCCGAGTACTCCCATACCGACACCCAGCATCAACCCCAAAGAATTGGCAAGGTAGCGGGGCAGAACTGTTGCCGCTAAGTGATTCCAGACCTCACCAGAGGCAGAAAAAATACTGCTCAAGACCACAACCACGGGGACCGAGACGAGACCCGCGATCGCCATAATTAATACAGCCCAGCCGTTGATTCGTAAAGTAGAAACTGCCTGCTTCCGCTTAAAGGTTGTCGGGGTTATTGATTCAGGAGAATTCGGCTTAATCACTGCTTCACTTCAAAGGTCCTTTATCAGCCAGGTAATAGGGTAATTCCAGCAAAACTTTGCCCTGCTCAGTCAGGGTATCAGGAAACCGCAGTCCCTATCTGCTCATTATCACCCGCAACTGGACTCGCCTGAGGGCTTGCACCGAGGGGCAATTCGGCTTAGCTCTCTTAAATCTCTAAGAACCAAAGCATAAGCGCGGCTTTACTAGAGCTGGATGTTGGCCCAATGCTATTAATTAATGTGAATGACTCGGCCTGAGAGCCTTTAGCTGCTTTTATCCCTTAGCTCACGACTTCAACGTTAGCAAACCCTCCAAAAACCATGGCTAGACTGTATGATTTCGTTGTTGAGGGGGTCCGGTAATGTGGCCGCTCTTAGGACTGTCTATCGCCACCATTGCGACAGCGCTGGAGCGAGTTCGGTTCTGGTTCCAGTTACTTAGCAAAGAGGACCGCATTGTTCACGATGTGCTGGAAGCTGCGCGATCTGATTTACACAAAGCAGCCGCGATCGCTGAACAGGCCCAAACTTTGCCGATAGGTCGGTTTCTGCTAGCCCCTCTTCGACTCAAACAACCGACCCCTGAAACTTTTCGCTTAGCTATGGAAGCGGCAGGTGACAAAGAGTTTGTCCAAATGCGCAAAGGTGATAAGCTCCTAGAAACTGTTGTTGCAGTTGCCCCGCTATTAGGTCTTCTAGGCACTGTGACCGGTCTAATTGCCACTTTCGGTAGCCTCAACATTGGTAGTGGTGGTACGAGTGAGCAAGCTACCCGAGCTGCAGGCGGAATTGGTGAAGCACTGATCACGACCGCTGCTGGCATGATTGTGGCAATTATTGCGCTGTTAGTCTTCCGGGCCTTTGTTACCTTGCAGTCTCGGCAAATGGACTATTTTTCTGCCGTTGGGAGTGAGCTTGAACTTATTTACCGCCAGATGTGGTATGAACCCTCCGTATCAGATTCTGACCCTTTTGCCTCTACCGCAGCTGCGTCTAGACGAGGTTCACTACCTCAAGAAAAGATAGGGTAGGCAGGCCAACTCGATGCAATTTAAAATCAGCAACAAGACTCAAACTGCCAGAAATTAATGTGATACCCATGTTAACTGTGATGATGGGAACCCTGGCATTTTTTGTCATCGTTACCGTCCTATTTACAGCTCAGCAGGGAGTGGATGTCACACTGCCCAGTACCGAGGGCAGCACTACTCAGGAAGTAACACCCGATCCCCTGGTAGTAGAGTTAAACCAGCAAGGGCGAATCCTGCTTGATAACCAATCCATCGGTAGAGACCAACTCGCGCAGCAAACCCGAGCTTACTTGGGAAGAAATCCGAAAGGAGCTGTGCTACTCAAGCCAGACCCTAGGTTGCCCTATGAACAGGTTGTTCAACTGTTGGGAGAAATGCGGAACACGGCAGGAGATCGGGTCTCTGGCCATCGACCCAAATTAAGTTGGGGTAGAAGTATGCAATTTAAACAGCAAAAAGGTTCGCAGGTGCCGGAAGTTAATCTAGTGCCAATGATGGACGTACTGATGACCGTCCTGACATTTTTTATCATTGTCTCTATGACATTGACAGGCCAGCAATTTCTGAACGTCAACCTACCTAGGGCTGGGACAGGTATTAGTAACCAGCAAGAACCAGAACCGCCCTTAGTCGTAGGGCTGAATCAGCAAGGACAAACGATACTTAGGAATCAACCCGTGAGTGAAGTGCAGCTAACTCAGGAGATGCAAACCTATTTGCAAAACAATCTCAAGGGGACAATCATTTTGCAAGCAGACCGCGAACTCTCTTACGAACGGGTTGAGGAAGTCTTAGGGATTATGCGGGATATTGGCGGCGATCGCGTTTCTCTAGGCGTCGATCAAAGTTAAACCTACTTTCCTAGTTGGGAGAGCCTGTCCAAACAACGACAATCGTCCCGGTGCGATCTTTGCTCGGCACTAGGTTGAGATAGCCCGTAAAACTTCCCTTGTGCAGTTTGTAAAGAGAGCCACCGCCGTAGGGCTTCACTTCGGAGATCTCGATGCCATTACTTTGAAGCTGGGGCTGCAGCCCGTTATATACTTTTTCGGGAGTTTGGCCTGAGACTAATTGGGGGCTGCCATCGATCTCTGAACGCAGCTCTGCAGCAAGAACGCTACCTGCTTCATCTTCACTGCTGAGCTTGGCAAAAAAATTGTCAGGATCGTCAAAGTTGGTATCGTCAGCTGGCTCTCCACCCAGTTTACTCAGAGTAACATACAACCCTTCAGGTACCTCTACTGCTGCCTTAAGGTCATCAAGACTATTGAGCGGCTCTGGGGCCAGAACATAAACAGTCCCCCCATCACTGGTGAACAAGTTGAGAAACTGGGTTGCTCCTCCCTTCGAGACCTGGTAAACCTTTTTATCTGCCTCGTTACTGACTGATTGCACCTGATATTTTTTTGCCGGCAGTTGTTTGGCAAAATGGGCATCGACCTTGCCGAGTGGATCTGCTGTTTTCTGGCAAGACTCTTTTCCAAAGCAGCCGGGCTCGGCACCGGAATAGTGGGGGAAATCTGCAAATGGACTTTCAGCTCCTGATGCCTCGGCTTGTTGATCAGTCCCTGAGGTCTCTCCACTGGCTGAAGCTGCTACTAATTCGCGCCTGGCTTGTTCTCCTGCAGCGCTAGCTTGGCGTGGTTCAATGCGAGGTGCCGGTGTGACAATTGCTCTTGGACGATTAATTGCTACAGCTCGCCGGGCTGGTTTTACCTTCTTAGCCGCTGGCTTAGCAGCCGATTTAGAGGCAGGCTTCGCTGCAGGCTTGCTACTAGAGGGTAGCTGAGTAATCTTGACCGTTTCCTCCTTCTCCACAATTGGATTTCTCTCGGCACCTGTCGGCAAAAATAACAGCAAGCCATGCAGCCCCAGGGAGATTAGCAACATAGGCCGAATCAAAAGCTGAACAGGTGTAGGTAAGTTCTTGAGTGGGTAAGAATGAGTCATTGATCCGAATTACGTTTTGGAACAAAGCTAGCTACACAACGCTAAAGGCTTACTTTTGTGATGAAAAAAATAATCACTGAATAGTTAGTGAATTAACTTTTTCTAAAGCTCTGTTAGCTAACTCAATGCTTTTAATTCAATCGGGTGAAGTAAACTTCGTGTGCTTAATTTAAGCTGAGTAGTACTATGTTTCTAAGGCTTCAGATTCTTAGTAGAGATTTTCTGTACTTTTATACATAAGATTTACTTTATGCAGCACTGTATGAATCTTCTATACCTTAAGACAAGCATACCCTAATGTGAATTCGTCAAATGTAGTTTAGAATTCAGTACTTAAATTGCTGCATGTCGAGAGTTTGCGTTGATTTAAAGTTGCTAAATATAGAATGAGCAAGTGTTTTAAGTCTTTGTTTAATCTAACTTAAACAAAGATTAATTTCACCTTATTTTCTTCTTTATTTTTTCTTAACTAAATTCGTTGTATCGTTGTCACTGAATGTCTAAATAACTCAATATTTCAACTTCTGACTCCCAAAAACGAGGCAAAATGGTTTTTTCTTCGACTACTTTACGTCGCACTGTTGCAACTTCTGTCGTCACAGTTACCCTTGCGTTTGGGCCTCTACTAAGCGCGATCGCCCAAACGATCTCTCTCAGCGGTGCAGGGGCGACCTTTCCTGAACCGCTATACCAGCGTTACTTTGCTGAATTCCAGAAGAAGAATCCGGGTATTCAGGTGAACTACCAGGGAATCGGCAGCGGCGGTGGTATTAAGCAAATGACCGCCGGAACCGTTGACTTCGCGGCAAGTGATACAGCAATGACCGACAAAGAAGCAGCTGAAGTGGAGCGGGGTGTTGTATTTGTCCCGACTGCTGGCGGCCCGGTAGCCGCTGTTTACAACCTTCCAGGTGTTTCCCAGAGCTTGAAGCTGTCCCAAGAGGTGCTTCCAGCCATCTTTGCGGGCCAAATCACCCGCTGGAATGACCCGAAAATTGCCGCCGACAATCCCGGTGTGAACCTTCCTGATCGCCCGATTAGACTTGCTGTGCGTGCGGACAGCAGTGGTACTACCTTTATCTTTACCAATGCCCTCAGCGCTATGGACCCTTACTTCAAGGGCAGAGTTGGCGCAGATAAGGCCCCCCGTTGGCCTGGTAGACCCTTGAGTGCTAAAGGAAACCCTGGTGTTGCCCAGACGGTTAAGCGGACGCCCTTTACCATTGGCTATGTTGAGGCTAGCTTTGCCAACGAAAACCAGCTCCAGACAGCTCTGGTCGAGAACGAGAAGGGTGCTTATGTGGCGCCAACCATTGAGAATGCTAACCGGGCCCTAGAAAACGTAGAATTCGACCCAGATTTCCGGGTTGACTTTGAAAAGCTTGGGGCACCCGCAGACGGCTATCCAATTACTGGTCTTACCTGGATGATGGTTTACAAGCAGTATCCAGACGCTGCTAAAGCGGATGCGGTCAAGAAGCTGGTTCAGTACAGTCTCACTGAAGGTCAAGCACTCAATGATGACCTGACCTATACGGAGATCCCTGATGAGGTAGCTCAGCAGGTAATTCAGGCCGTGAATAGTACTGTTACTACCGGCGGTTCCGCTAGTCGTTAACTCACTCCTCTCACCTCCTTGCTCCAGGGTAGGGGGCATCTCCGCTGGGGGTGCCCCCTCCTTGCGTATTAATTTGTGTCAGCTTTTAGTTCTAAGATAGTATGCCTGCATGAAAGAACCCCTTGAAACAGCTCGCAGTCCAAGCAGGGCAGGTATTTCGTTATTTCACCCCTCACCTGAGGCCGAGCTGAACATCACGACAACCAGTAGGTGGGATCTCTGGCTCGAACAGGGGTTTACCTGGCTGTTGTGTGGGTTTGCCTTGAGTACAGTTGTCTTGCTGTTCTGGATCAGTTGGGTAATTTATCAACAAGCCCGCCCGGCTATTCAGGAATATGGTCTAGGGTTTTTGTGGAGTCAGGACTGGGATGTAGCCGGTCTAGCCTTTGGTGCCCTACCTTATATCTATGGGACCCTGGTGAGTTCAGCAATCGCCCTGCTGATTGCCGTACCCGTTGGACTGGCGGTTGCAATTGTCACTAGTGAAAATTTCTTGCCCTTAGCGGTGCGATCGCCCCTAGGTTTTCTTGTGGAGCTGATTGCTGCAATTCCCAGCGTCATCATTGGTCTTTGGGGCCTTTTCGTTTTAATTCCGGTTCTACGGCCGGTTCAACAGGTGCTTTATGACTACTTCAAATGGACTCCCCTGTTTAGCACTGAACCGTTTGGGCCTGGGTTGTTAACCGCTGGGGTGATCCTGGCAATCATGATCTTGCCGACAATGGCAGCAATTAGCCGAGAAGTACTGTTGGCGGTTCCTCAGGAGCTGCGGAGTGCTTCTATGTCTCTAGGTGCAACCCGTTGGGAAACGATTTTTAGCCTATTGCTACCTGCGGGCGTTTCTGGCATCCTCGGCGCAGCCATGCTGGCCTTGGGGCGTGCTTTAGGAGAAACGATGGCAGTGACTATGGTGATTGGTAACTCGCCCTACATCAGTGCCTCCCTGCTAGATGCCGGTTATACGATCCCGGCGCTACTGGCGAACGAATTTCCTGAAGCGTTAGAGGGTTTGCACATCGGTGCTCTGATGTACCTCGCTTTAATTTTGTTTGCCATTACCCTTTTAGTCAACATTGCTGCCGTATTGTTAGTCTGGCTGATTGGTCTCCAGCGGGGGATGGTGCTGAACCGCTAATTGACCTCTCACGTCCGCTGCTTTGTTTTGAGAATGCTTTTCGCTGCGTAGATTAACTTCCATGACCGCAACTCCCGCCGATTCTAATCCTGAAGTACTGGCTGCAGAGCTTAAACGCCCGTTGCCTAAAGGCCGAGTATTATTCAGCACCGGCATGAGCGCGATCGCCTTTGGCTTGACAGGTCTAGCACTGCTACCCCTGCTAGCTATTCTGATCGAGATCCTCCGGCAAGGCGTTCCTCACCTGAAGTGGGAAGTCTTTGTCTCTTTGCCAGCTCCGGCTGGAATGGAGAATACAGCAAACGGTTTTGCTAACGCCATCCTAGGTACCCTGATCATGGTTGGCATCGCTTCGGTGATCAGCATTCCTATTGGGGTGATGACCGGAATTTTCTTATCAGAACTGGGTCAAGGAGCAGGCGGTTCCAGCCCACTTAAGGCAATTGCCAGCGCGATCCGTTTTATTGCAACTATCCTGAGTGGCGTTCCTTCAATCATTGCCGGGGTCTTTGCCTACGGCGTTATTGTACTGGCAACCAAGCAATTTTCAGCTGTCGCAGGCGGGGTGGCACTCGCCGTGCTGATGTTGCCGATTGTGACGCTGACAACGGAAGAAGCCTTAAAGCTGGTTCCAACCTCTCAACGCCTTGCTTCTGCTGCTTTAGGAGCAAATCGACTGCAAACTATATTTCGCATCGTTGTCACCTCTGCCTTATCAGGAATTACCACGGGTGTTTTACTTGCTGTCGCCCGTGCTGCAGGCGAGACGGCTCCACTGCTGTTTACGGCCCTCTTTAGCCAAAACTGGCCTCAGGGACTGTTTAACCCAACTCCTTCACTGTCAGTATTAATCTATAACTACGCCTTCTCTCCCTTTGTCGAGCAAAACCAAATAGCTTGGACCGCTTCTTTAGTTCTGGTTGGTTTGGTTTTGCTAATTAGCATTCTCTCCCGCTTGGTCACCCGTAGAAATTTAATGCGCTAGCAGATGATGTTCAATAATCCAGCTGCGAACTTTAACAACCCAACTGTGACAGAATCAGCCCCAAAAGACCTTCTTCCAGCACTCCAGACCAAAGATCTCAGCTTCTATTACGGGAGCCAAAAGGCCCTAGAAGCGGTATCAATGGATATTTACCAAGGTCGGGTCACGGCAATTATTGGACCCTCTGGGTGCGGTAAATCAACATTTATCAAAGCCTTGAATCGGATTGGTGAGCTAGAATGCAAGGTCCGTGTCGAAGGAATTGTCGAATTTTTTGGTCAAAACATCTACAGCCGGGGCATTAACCTAAATCGACTCCGCCGGCAAATTGGCATGGTGTTCCAAAAGCCGAACCCTTTTCCAATGAGCATTTACGATAATGTAGCCTATGGGGTTAGGGTTTCTGGACGTCGCTCCCGAGCTGAGTTGGATGAAATTGTCGAATCTGCACTCTCCAGTGCCGCCCTTTGGGATGAAGTCAAAGATAACCTCAACAAATTAGCGTTAGGACTGTCTGGGGGCAGCAGCAGCGACTCTGTATTGCTCGGGCGCTGCAGTTAAGCCAAAGATTTTGCTGATGGATGAGCCTGCTCAGCCCTGATCCCATTGCCACGATGAAAAAATTGAAGACTTGATCCACAGCCTGCACGGGCAGCTAACATTGCGATCGTGACCCACAATATGCAGCAAGCATCTCGGGTGTCTAACTACACAGCTTTTTTCAGCACAGACGAAAGCCGTATTGGCCAGATGGTGGAGTTCGGCCCGACAGCTGAAATCTACAGCACCGAGTCATCCCCGTACTCAAGACTATATTGAAGGTCGGTTTGGTTAAGTTCCCTCTCTGAGGTTACATTGAGCTAGGAAATGCAGCATCAATAGCAAGCTCAGCGCTCTTTTTGCTTGGGCAGGTTTCTTAAATTTTCGATAACCCGATCTTAAGTTCTACTTCACAAACAATTACCTCTAGGAGTGCTATTAATCTTTTAGTAGGTACAAGCTTCTACTGAGGAATCATTTAGTTCTTGAAGCTATACTTTTGAAGTAGGGGTGTTGGTAAGCCCTCTTACGTTCTGGAAATCAACTGTGAGGAGTTTAAGGAAATGTCTAAGTTTTTATGGAACGCTTTGCTGGCAGGTCCAGCAGTTCTGGGAGCTTCGCTGGTTATCTCGACTTCTGCCCTTGCTGCAGAAGGCCAGTCAACGGTAGTCAAGGCGAATGCTCCTGCAGCTAACGCTTCCCAGCTAGCTAACCTCGATAAGGCTGCCGTTGCCAGCACAACTGATTTAACCGTACCTGGACAAACGAATAGTAACCTTGTGGTTGCTCAAGCTGTCGAAGCGGCCCCTCAAGTGCCAGCAGCCCCTCAAGCACCTGCCGCTGCCAGCGATGATCTGATTGCTCAAGGTGCGCCTGTAACCTCGGTTTCACAACTAGCAGATGTCGACCCCAGTAGCTGGGCATTCCAGTCACTGCAGTCCTTGATTGAGCGCTATGGCTGTATTGCTGGTTATCCAGATGGTACTTTCCGGGGCAACCGGGCACTGACTCGCTACGAGTTTGCTGCGGGTTTGTATTCCTGCTTGAACAGCCTAGCTGAGCGCTTAGGAGGGGTTACCGGGGACGACCTAGCGACTCTCAGAAGGCTGCAGGAGGAGTTTGCTGCCGAACTAGCGACCCTACGGGGCCGCGTCGATGCTCTAGAAGCTCGGACCAACGAACTGGAAGCCAACCAGTTCTCCACCACGACCAAGGCTGACAGGGGAAGCAATTTTGCCCCGGTTTATCCTGAGGGTGACCTTCCTGTTGGTCCTGGTGATGGAGATGAGGATGATGACACTAACGTTATCCTAGGTTACCGGGCTCGTCTCAACTTCGACACCAGCTTTACGGGTGAAGACCGTTTGCGAGTACGCTTACAAGCTGCTGACAATGAGAGGCTTGATGACGTCACGGGCACGAACATGGCTCGCTATAACTTCGATACTGACACCGAGGGCGAGTTTGACATTGATGACCTGTACTACCGCTTCCCCCTTGGTGAGAACAGCAATGTCTATATCTCAGCGGCTGACACCGAATTTTATGACGCGATTGATACGTTCAGCCCTCTAGATAGCAGCGGTCTCGGCGCCCTGAGCCGGTTTACGCGATTAAACCCCATCTATCGGATAACCGATGGTACGGGTATAATGGCTAACATTGGTTTTGGCGAGAAAGTTACACTCAGCGGTGGCTACCTGGTGCCTACTGATGTTGCCACTGTTGCTACCGGCGAGAACGGTTTGACCGACGGTGAGTTCAGCGCCCTGGCTCAACTTGGGTTTCAGCCTACTGACAATATTGGTATTGGCTTAACCTACGTGCGTTCGTACTTGCCCGATGGCACTGGCCTTGATGGTGACACGGGCAGCGCTCTTGCGAATGCGCCGTTTGGGGCAGGTGTGCCATTGACAGCCAACTCCTTCGGTGCGGAAGTCAACTTGCGGCTGGGTAATCGTCTCGGTGTCTCTGGTTGGGCAGGCTACAGCATTGCTGATGCTGAAAACACCACAGATAACCAGGCCAACCTGCTTAACTGGGCAGCCACTTTGTCCTTACCGATTTGGGTAGAGAAGGTAACCTAGCGGCAGTCACCTTTGGTCAACCACCTAAGGTCATTGATGGTGATATTGCTGAAGACCCTGATACCTCTTATGTTCTTGAGGGGCTTTATCGCTTCCAGGTTACTGATAACATTGCGATTACTCCCGGCGCCTACGTTATCTTTAACCCAGAGCACAATGAAGCAAATGGCAACATTTATGTCGGTACAATCCGGACAACCTTCTCCTTCTAGGATTCGGTAGTTCAAACCAGCTTAGATTAAGAGAAATCTCAACACCACAACTGGGTAGCAGCCGCTACCCAGTTGTCTTTTTCTATGCCTGCTTCAGGATTGTAAGTTTTCAGGAAGGTCTTATGGGGTATTACAACTACAGCTGAGTGAGAACCGCTGTAGATTGACAAATTGGACAGTTTGGACATTTCTACCAAACAAGTTGGTTTTTGATTCGTAAAAAGACTAGTTTTGGTAGCAGACGGGTAACTGGTGTACTGAGGTGTTGAGCACTGCGGTAATACAATAGAACCTGGTTTTACTGCCTCTAGCCGCTCAATAGGTATTTTCTATGAGTTCCCCCCGGTTTTTGATGTGCCCGCCCGACTACTACGACGTGGACTACGTAATCAACCCGTGGATGGAGGGTAACTTGCACAAGCCGTCCCGCGATCGCGCTGTGGAGCAGTGGCAAGGGCTGTTTCATGTCCTGAAAGACCATACCATAGTGGACCTCATCGATCCTCAGCCGGGTTTGCCAGACCTGGTGTTCACTGCCAATGCCGGTCTTGTTTTGGGGGACACGGTGGTGCTTAGCCGCTTCTTCCACAAAGAGCGTCAGGGGGAGGAACCCTACTTCAAACAGTGGTTTGCGGAACAGGGGTACACCGTCCACGAGTTACCCAAGGACCTACCCTTTGAAGGGGCTGGGGATGCCCTACTGGATCGCGAAGGACGCTGGCTATGGGCCGGTTATGGCTTCCGCTCGGAACTAGACTCCCACCCCTACCTGGCGAAGTGGCTGGACACAGAAGTTCTCTCTCTGAGGTTAATGGATGAGCGGTTTTACCACCTGGATACCTGCTTTTGTCCGCTGAGCGGCGGCTATCTCCTCTACTACCCCCTCGCCTTTGACGCCTACTCCAACCGCATGATTGAGATGCGAGTGCCAGAATCCAAGCGAATTCCTGTGGGAGAAGCCGATGCGGTCAATTTTGCCTGCAATGCGGTCAACTTTGAGCAAACCGTGGTGATGAACAAAGCGAGTGAGGAGCTGAAGCAGCGGCTGCTAGCTGTGAACTTCCATATTGTCGAGACGCCACTGACCGAATTTCTCAAGGCAGGTGGAGCCGCTAAGTGTCTCACCCTGCGAGTAACGGAGCCAGTGCGAGTTGAACGTCATGCCAGTGCTGCGGTGCAGGCGCGGACGGTGCGACTAGAAGGTCATTTGCTGGACTCTGGCTTGATTAGCCGCTCTTTAGATCTGATTGTGGAAGGTGGCGGCAGCTTTCAGGTTCTGAACTTCCACCTGGGGGAGCAGCGGCAAAGCACGTCTTCTGCTGAGATTAAAGTCTCGGCACCTTCTCAGGATGTCATGGAAGAGGTAATGGCCCAGTTAATTGATCTGGGTGCTGTCACTTCTCCCCAGCAGGAACAGGATGTCCAGCTAGAAGCGGTGGCGCAAGCAGGCGTAGCCCCAGATGACTTTTACGTCACGACGATTTATCCCACAGAAGTCAGAATCCACGACCAGTGGGTAAGAGTTCAGGGGCAACGGATGGATGCGGCAATCGTCGTGTCCCAGGACCAGCCCACAGCTACCTGCAAGCTGCTGCGAGAGCTAGAACCTGGTGAACAGGTGGTCATCGGGGTTGAGGGCATCCGGACTGTCCGCAAGCCGGAAGCGCGAGAACAGCGGGCAACCCAGGAATTTAGTTTCATGGGGGCCGGGGTTTCCAGTGAACGTCGGGTGGAACTGGTGGTGGAGCAAATTGCCTGGGAACTCCGCAAAATTCGGGACCAAGGCGGCAAGGTAGTCGTGGTTGCCGGACCAGTGGTGATCCACACGGGTGGCAGTGAGCATCTTACCCAGCTGATTCGCCAGGGACATGTGCAGGCCCTCTTAGGGGGCAACGCGATCGCGGTCCACGACATTGAGCAAGCGCTACTGGGGACTTCCCTGGGGGTGGATATGCAGCAGGGCGTTTCCGTGCGCGGCGGTCACCGCCACCACCTGAAGGCAATTAATACGATCCGCCGCTGCGGCAGCATTGCCCAGGCAGTAAAGCAGGGTGTGCTGACCAGTGGCGTATTCTATGAGTGCGTGCGCCATGGCGTTCCCTTCTCCCTAGCCGGGTCGATCCGTGATGACGGCCCTTTGCCGGATACCCAAATGGACCTGATTGCTGCCCAGGCTGAATACGCCCACCTGATTCAGGGAGCTGATTTAATCTTGATGCTGTCTTCGATGCTGCACGCTATTGGCACGGGCAACATGACCCCAGCTGGAGTGAAGCTGGTCTGTGTGGATATTAATCCGGCGGTGGTAACCAAACTCAGCGATCGCGGCTCCGTGGAATCAGTAGGTGTCGTGACCGACGTTGGTTTATTCTTGAGCTTACTGGTACAGCAATTGAGTAAATTGGATCGTCCTTACTCAATTAAGTGAGTGAGGCAATCGAGACGCTATCGAGAGGCCCGAGGGGAACCATGACTGTACCGTGCCAATCAAAACCCCAGACCCAACCAACCTCAGTGGCGGGGGTCTATGAAGTCGGGATTGGGGTCCAGGATCTGACATCTATGACTCAATATTGGCAGCAATTTGGCTATCGGATTGGTCAGCAGGGCAGACTACCTCAAGAGGTAGCAAAAAAACTGTACGGAGTCGATTCAGCTTTGCATGCCACTCGGCTCTACCACCAAGATGCTGACCATGGCCTGATTCGCCTCATGGCCTGGGAAAAACCTGTGAATCAGGGATTAGGAATGGCATCTATGAAAGTTAAAGGAAATCGCTGGGCAGCGACCCTAACCGCCGATGTGTTGAATATCTTGAACCACGTTGAAGAGGGGCTAGCAGCAGGTTGGCCGATTCGGCACATTGATCCGCAATGGGCTGTAATCTACAAAACGGCAGGCAAAGGGCGCCCTTTTACCGACCCAGCGATTGGAGTACGAGAAATGATGCTTCTCCAACCCCTAACCCGACAGATCTTGTTTGAGCGGTTCAACTATACCTTGCCCCATTACGGAGATATCAATGAAAGGGCCTTTTTCAAGACCAGCCAGATTACCCATGTCGGGATGGTCGGCGTTGCATAATGAAGAGATGAATTGAGGCTGGTTTTGATGGAATGCCCGGAATGCAAATCCGCTCACATCCGCAAAAATGGGAAGAGGAGAGGTAAGCAAAATCACATCTGTGTTAGTTGTGGTCGTCAATTCATTGACAGTTATGCACCTCCTCAAGTATTACAGTTGTAGATAGCCAGAGGAGTGAATTCGCTTTTGGTAATGGTAGTATCGAGCAGTATTGATGAGCTCTGCGCCAATAAGACCAGTGCAAAACGTGTTCAAGACACCAGAACGTGGGAAACAAGAGCCTAGATACCCACCGTTTCATCTCCCAAACACTCAATTGGACAACAAACCTCGCACCGCTTTGAACGAGACCAGGCTGCCAGTGGATGCGGTCGCCAAAGGGGTAGTCCTGTTGACAACAGGTTCAGCTTGATGCCGCAGGATTGAGAGAACTGTTTGAGCAGCCAGGACGAGGGTGATGTCGATACCAACCGTGCCAGGAACGAACTTCGTATTCTCCTAAACCTAGCTGGTCTTTAGCGAATTTAAAGCACTCCTCGATTCGCCACCTTTGCCCAGCTATTTGAGCCATCGTTTCTAGGGTGGTATTGTTCTTAGCAAAAACTTGGTAGTAGTTGATGAAGCGAGGGTCATCAGGGTGTTCCAAACAGCGACGAAACAGCAGCCAGCGTTGGCAACCATCTGATTTGTCACAGTTAACGGCAACGCGTGCCCAATCATAGTATCGTTCTCCTTTGCTGCCAGCTCCACAACCCAGGCGCTGCCACTGCTGAGAATCTGATTGTGGCACTAAATCTTCGGCTCGGTAACGCCGCCAACCAATAACTACAGGCTGCTTTTTGTTGACTGTGAGTAGATAGGAAGTTTTGCAGTCTTTTCCAACCACCACCAGAACGAACCGTCGTTGATACACCCGTCAGCGACGGAACCAAACTGGACGAATTCCCTCATTGATTGCTGATTCCAACATCTGTTGTGCTAGTTGAGGTTTAGTCGCAAATTCAACCGCTTCTGGAATCGCCGTCTTTTTACGTTTGCTCTGGTCTTGCGCCCATGAACGGGGAAGATATAGGCGGCGATCAATTAATGTCTGCCCTTGATCACTGATATAGGACATAAACACACCCACCTGGCAATTCTCCAAATGTCCAGTCGTACCGTAGTACTGTACCTGCACGCCTACTGATTGCTCTCCTGCTTGAGAAAGCCTGTTTCATCAATTGCCAAAATATCTGTCTCGCTCTTCAAATGCTCCACTGCATATTGCCTAATTTCTGCACACACGGCATCTGCATTCCACTGCGCTCGTCCTAATAAATGCTGCAACCGATAGGGAGTACTGTATCCCACTTGTTCAGCCATTTGCCAACCGTTTTTACGCGTTCAACCGGGCTTAGTAGTGCCTGGATATAGTTGAAGGCTGCAAGACTTGCTTCAGAACGAGCAAAATGTTTTCCCAGTTTTTGCTGAAATGTTTTGAGTGTGGCATCCATTCAGACAGCGCTTCTAACGCTTCCCGGTTAGGAACACGTTGGATGTATCTAGCATTGCTAAACTGTATTTACTTATAAATATAATTTAGACTATCTACAACTGTAATGCTCAAGGCTACAGTGCCGCTATCAAACAGGAATGCTTACGAATGTATGTCAATGGCATGGGTTTTCGTGGCATCCAACGAGTCAAAGGTGTTCACCACACAACTGTGATTTATTGGGTGAAACAAACCGGACAACATCTGCCCGATACCTACGTTCCGCAGGTAATCCCACAGGTGGGGTGAACTGGATGAATTGGAAACTTTTGTCGGTGCTAAAAAACAAAATCTGGCTGTGGACAGCAGTAGACCATTTTAGTGCAGGCCTTTTGGGCTGGGTATGGGCGACCATAGTGCCAAGACCTTTGAAACCGTTGTGGGCAATTGTCGGAGCATGGCAATGTTACTTCTATGTCACTGACGGTTGGAGTGTGTATCCAGGATTCATTCCACCCGGAGACCAGATTGTGAGCAAGACTTACATGACACGAGTAGAAGGGGAGAATACACGGTTGCGGCATTATCTAGCAAGACTACATCGCAAAACACTCTGCTATTCCAAGTCCGAGGAAATGCTGAGGCATTCAATTCGCTTGTTACTGCACTATCTAAAATTTTGGGATGTCCCTCCCTACTTAATTCATCCTGTTATTCAGCAACGCCCAACTATGAACCATTGTGTTGTGCCTAGCAATCTAGCGATTGCCTTTGATCCGGAGGCGCTTAACGAGCAATTTCAAAGCTGCTCACCCAGACAGGTTTTAGCCTGGTGCATCGAGAATATTCGGTCTGGTCTTGTGCAAACCAGCGCCTTTAATGTCAGTGGTATGGTGATTATGCATCTGCTCTATCGAGAGCTTAGACCCGGCCCAGCAGTCGCCGTTTTGTTTTTAGATACGTTACACCATTTTCCTGAAACCCTGGCGCTCGTTCGCAACGCGCAAGCGATTATGGCCTGAACTTAAAGGTATACAAGGTTCCAGTAGACTCGCGAGAAGCTTTTGCCGCTCGTTATGGGGAAAACCTTTGGAATACAGATATCGAAATGTTCCATCGACTGACCAAGGTCGAACCCTTGGCCCGTGGCCTTGAGGAGCTACAAGCTGTTGCCTGGATTACGGGGCGTCGCCGGGACCAGTCTACTGTACGGGCGCAAACACCCATTTTTGAGCTGGATAAAAAACAACGTCTCAAGGTTAATCCTTTAGCTAATTGACCAGCGAAGACACCTGGGCTTACGTCCATGAGTACGGCGTTTTATACAATTCCCTTCATGATCAAGGTTATCCCAGTATTGGTGACCAACCCACCACCACCCCAGTGCAAGAAGGTGAAGATGAACGGGCTGGACGTTGGCGAGGTACCTATAGAACTGAGTGTGGAATCCACTAAGTTCTATCAAATTCGTTGAAAGGCATACTTTACTTAGGGCTTAATACAGGTTCAGATGACACCCCAAAACATTGATGATTTACTCATTGAAGGTGGTAATGCCCCCAGCGTTGTACCCATCTACCTTGCAAAACCAGATGACAGCAGTCGGCGCACTCAAACTCGAGTCAAAGTTCACATTCCTAGAGACTATCACCAGGAGCCTGTGATCTCACGATTGGTTTCTCACTACGGCTTGACTGTGAATATTGCAGCTGCCTTAACTAGGCGCGAATGCGCGGGATGACGGTTGGTTTGGCTTGGAACTTCTAGGCACCCGCCAGCAGATTCAGAGTGCTTTGATTTATTTCGATGAACTTAATTTAGAAATTTGGCACAAGTCTAGTCCTGAAACAGATGGTTGGTAGCGAAAAGCTTGCTTATGACTGATCATTCTGCTGTGAGAAGCGTTTACCATCCATTTCCCTATCAAAAACGGGAGTATGCAGCAAGCACCTGTGAAAATTCGGTTCTGAAACACAGCGATTGCCCTACGGAGACGCTGCACAACCACTAGAGCCAAGCTTTTACTACTTTGCCTACGGCTCTCGTATGTGCCCAGTGGACCTCAAGATCGTTAAGGAGAAGACCTATCCCTTCGTCGTTGGGCCTGCAACGCTCAAGGGCTATCGTCTAGGTTTATCACCACATCCTCCATCGCGACTGTGGGGGCGCCAGATATCGTACCGGACCCGACGAGTATCGTTCAAGGGGTGCTTTATCAATTACCCTGGCGGCTGAGCGATCGCCTGATGAACGGGAAGAAGTGCTTCCAAGGGGGCTATCGGCATGAATCAGTTGAGGTCTACTGCCAGGGACAACATTACAAAGAAGTGCGGCCCTATGTAGTCGTTCAAAAACTTGCAGAGGAGCTAGCACCTAACGACTGGTATTTCAACATCGTCCTGCGGGGTGCCTTAACCTGTGGGCTTCCGGAGGAGTACTGCTGGAAGTTGTTTAATCGCATGCACCAGCTACAGCAGTGTTACTATCAAGCACTTCATGCAGCTTAGCAATGCACTCCTCAACTCAGTAGAACCTCTAGCTTGCCCTGTTTCAGGGTTAAAAGAGTTACTTATGCCCCTCGCACTTTTGCTCTCTCAGTCCCCATACCTGGTACAGCAGACATTGACCCGTCGCGCTCTCCTACCTTTGAATCAGAATGGCCTCTGGCGTATTGAATCTGGAGTCGTTCGTACCCTGACTACCCTCGATTACCTTGGGGTTATGGGGACTAGGGGATGTAGTCGGTAGGCTTCTCTCAAAAGCTGACCCTACCACATCAAGTGCCTTACCCCAGCCACAGTCGCTCTGTTGCCAATTGGTTGCGGGCAGAGCGCTCAACTAACTACAAAATCCTTTATAGAATTTCATCTCAGAGACTTTTCGTCCTCTGGTAGGCTGAGAAAAAGCCCAAAGGAGTGTCACCATGTCTGCCCCTCGTGTTCTTTGCCTAGGTGAAATTCTGTTTGATTGCTTGGCAGATCAGCTAGGACGGGAACTTGAGGCCGTAGAATCGTGGACTCCTTACCCAGGAGGAGCACCTGCCAACGTTGCCTGTGGGCTGGTGAAACTGGGTACTGCCACCGGGTTTATTGGCTGTGTGGGCCAGGACCAGCCAGGAGAAGACCTGGTGGCGCTGCTGCAAGATGTAGGGGTGGATGTGACAGGGGTGCAGCGCCATCCCACAGCGCCCACACGCCAGGTTTACGTGACTCGCACGGAAACAGGCGATCGCATCTTCTCCGGGTTTGGGGATTATGACACAAGCGAATTTGCCGATGCTCACCTGCAGGCTACCCAATTACCCGAGTCGTTATTTGAGACAGCAGAATACTTAGTGCTGGGGACGTTGGAGCTGGCTTACCCTGAGACGCGGGAGGCCATTTATCGGGCACTTGAGCTAGCCGAACGCTACTACGTCAAGATTTTGCTGGATGTGAACTGGCGACCGATCTTTTGGCCCGACCCAGAGGCCGCCCTACAGCCGATTCAAGCCTTGATCAAGCAAGTGGACTTCCTCAAGCTTTCAGACGAAGAGGCCCAATGGCTGTTTGACACGACCGATCCAGGAGTAATCAATCACCGGATTGGCAGCACTGAGGGAGTTTTGGTCACTGCCGGTGAGCGGGGCAGCGCCTACTGTCTTGGTGGCAATGAAGGGAGAATCCCCGTTTTTCCGGTGAAAGTTGTCGACACCACAGGCGCTGGAGATAGCTTTACGGCTGGATTCTTGCACCAATGTCAAAAGGGCCTGCGCCTGCTAGAAAACCCGGATGGCGCGAGAGCCGTTGTTACCTATGCCAGTGCCGCGGGAGCCTTAACCACGACAAAACCAGGGGCGATCGCGGCCCAACCCACCGCTGCAGAAGTCGCAGCGTTTCTCTCCCAGCACCCATCCCTCTAGGACAAACGCCAACTGAATAGAACTGACTTCAGAGTTAGACAAGTTGGGCGATCGCTGCTGTTCCCCACCGGCGATCGCGGCCTATCCGGTTCACTTCACCACGATCACAGTTCTGAGCCTGATGCTTCAAGAGCTGTGCTCGAAGAATGGAGCATAGAACATGAACGTTTAAGTTCTGCGCTCGACCATCCAAGTTCCAAGCTTGAATGTTCACCCTTTTTTCTCAAACAATGGAGTTTTGTTCGCGAAGCGTTGTTTTGGCGTAGCCTCTTTTAGAGCAGTTGCGTATACTGGCAGAGACGGGAGGTTAGCTGTAGATGGCAAACGAGGAACCTCTAGATCTACTCAAGCAAGGAGCACACACTTGGAATGAGTGGAGAGAAAAGAATTTTGAGTACAGCCTGACCTTAGCGAAGCAAACCTCATACAGGAAGTTCTTATCTGGGTAACCTTAGCGGTGCTAATCTCAAGAGGGCAAACCTCCATAGGCAGATCTCAAGGGAGCAAACCCCATGAGGAACTGGAGAGAGCAATAATTGAAGCCGCTCAAGAGAAGCATAATGAGTTAATAGCGAAAAATCACAAACTAGGGCATATATAAAGATCACCTGTGAAGAAGTGAATAAAAAATTTGGCTATTCTATCGTCGGGGACGAGCATAGCGTTCATGAATTCTCTAGGCTAGTCGCAAGGTTAATTTCATCGAAGCATTGTCAACAAAGAGGCGAGATGTTTTTGGTTTGATCGCATTACTTTCTTGATTCGCGTATTATGGCCGGTAAGCCTGTATTCGCGGCATGCGAATCCCTGTCTCATTAGTTGTAAACCTGGTAGCGCATGGCAAGCAGGTGCCTGAAATTTTAGAGGAATACCCCGATTTGCAACCAGAAGACATCCAGCAAGCGTTGGAATATGCTGCATGGTTAACTCGCGAACAAGTTTATCCTCAGAACTCTGAAAAAGTTGGATGAGATTTCTTGCCGATATGGGTATCTTGATGCGTACAGTCACATGGTTACGATCTTCAGGCCACGATGCAGTTCATTTGACCGAGGAGAACCTACAGCGATCAGATGACGAAGTAGTTTTGGCAAAGGCTCGTGCCGAAGGGCGCATTCTCTCACGATGGATTTGGACTTTGGTTATCTTTGGCAGTCAGCCGAGAACAAGTACCGAGCGTCATTTTATTTAGGCTGACAATGAAAGTTCCGAAGTTAATGAGCACTTGGCAAAAGTGTTGAGAGCACGCGAAAGCGATCTAGAAGCAGGAGCTATCATTTCCGGTTAGTGAAAAAAGTGATTCGGGTGCGACGATTGCCCATTTAGTAAAGAAGAGAACTACTACATCTCCGCTTACAAATCGTGCCAAGCCTCCTCTGGCCTCAGCCAGTCTTTTTGTAGGGAGGACTCACTTAGAACACGCTCTTAGCTTTTCTTGCAGATGCTTCACTTTCAGGAACCGTAGGAAATCCAAAACTTTCCAAAAGGAACTCTGGAGCCTGTCGATTTCCTGGATCAGCACATCTTTTGCACTCATCTTTGCTCTATAAACCAGTAGCTAATGACTTACCTGGTATTGTACAAGTCCGCAAGAGCATCATTGGAGAGCATTTCTTCCAGATTAACCCAGTAAAAAAGCGCGATTACAATGATGAACCGCTACTACGCAATCGCATTAAGGAGAGAAGACGCGATCGCCTAAAAAATAGAGCTAATGTGCTTTGGAGCGTTAGGTGCCAACCAGACCGACTGCTTCTGCCCTGGTGACCAACAATTTGTGCGATCGCTCCAGGATTGCCATCAGATTTAGTGGCAGATCGCTACGAATCCGGCGTTCCACAGCGGCGATCGGCATGGTGCGCTTAGGCCAAACGATCACGGTGTAGGTTAATTCGCTTCCCCGCTCCTGGGCCAGTCCTGCAGGACGCAGGACCCGGAGAAGGTTTTAAAATCGCCGACCATAGAAAAGCGAATTTCTGGGGAAAGTTCTCTTCCATATCTAGGATGACGCGGGCAGAAAATCCAGGAACAGGACCTGCTGCATCCCCACCTGCTCTAAGCGGACACCGCCGTTGGGGTGGGGCAAGCGCTGGCATTTTGCCAGGTTAGGAATGAAGTCGGCCAGGGTATCGTAACTGGTTAAAACCCGCCAAACTTTCTCAGGAGGGTAGGGGAATTTTAATACTGGCAGAAATTCGTCGCTGGCGATTATCAAGCTTCTCTACCTGTACCTCTACACCTGAGACTTCAACACCCGGACTAAGTTGAGCCGATGCATATTCCTCTAGTTGAGCGTCTTGTTTAGATAGTTCGGACACGTCTTACTCCTGTACAGTCACTAGAGAGTATCGAATACCTGTTCACTAAGGACAAGTAAACCTGCTCCATCTTAGATCAGCTTTATCAACCCTTTAAAATAGAAGTTCTTAGGGATAACTATCAATAGGCCAGTGTCATGTCCGTTACTCCTCAGCTTCAAATTAGCAACAGTAACTTGCCGAAGGAAGCAGCCAGCCCTACCGGAACCAACAGAGCAGTGCCGCCCTTGCTAGGGGCCTCTAAAGCTGAGCTAACAGAGTGGGTGCAGCAGCAGCAACAGCCTGCTTACCGGGGCCAGCAGTTGCACCAGTGGATTTATCAAAAAGGAGCGCGATCTCTCTGTGAGATTTCTGTTTTCCCAAAGCAGTGGCGAACCACTGTTGCTGAAGTCCCAATTGGCCGCTCCACCTTGCACCACCGCACTCAAGCACCTGATGGTACCGTCAAGTTTCTCCTGCGTTTAGCGGACAATCAAATCATTGAAACTGTGGGAATTCCTACAGAGAAGCGTTTAACGGTTTGTGTCTCATCACAAGTCGGCTGTCCAATGGCCTGCGACTTCTGCGCCACGGGCAAAGGCGGTTTCAGCCGGAATCTGGCTCGGCATGAAATTATTGACCAGGTTCTAACCGTTCAGGAAGACTTTCAACAGCGGGTGAGCAATGTCGTATTCATGGGGATGGGAGAACCGCTACTGAACCCAGAGGCGGTTTTAGATGCGGTGCAGTCGCTGAATCAGGATGTTGGGATTGGACAGCGGTCGATAACGGTTTCCACTGTAGGTGTTCCGGGTCGCATCCGCCGCTTAGCTCAATCTAAGCTCCAGGTAACACTGGCCGTAAGTTTACATGCCTCGAACCAAGCCCTGCGGGCTCAACTGATTCCTAGTGCCCGCCAGTACCCGCTCGCAGCCCTACTCCAGGAATGCCGGGAGTATGTTGCCGTGACGGGTCGACGAGTCAGCTTTGAATACATCCTGCTAGCCGGAGTCAACGATTTACCTGCTCACGCCCTAGAGCTAGCGCAGCACCTGCGAGGGTTTCAAAGCCATGTGAATTTGATTCCTTATAACCCCATCAGCGAAGTCGATTATCAGCGTCCTGATCCTGACCGCATCAAAGCTTTTATGGATGCCTTGAAGCAGCAGCACATTGCAGCCAGTGTCCGTCGCTCTCGCGGTCTAGAGAAAGATGCTGCCTGCGGACAATTGCGGGCTTCTCGAACTTAGCGAATCCCTATACTGTCATCACGTTCTAGTCGGGAGTTGGCTTTAGCCAACCCAGTATACCTTCAAAGCATTCAGTCTGAATCCCCTTTATCCCCTACTGACAATTCCAGACCACTGGACCTGCTTGCGATTATCTCGCCGGTAGGAGAAAAAGTACTCCGGGTTTTGGTAGGTACAGAAGGGGGCGACCGCAATCTGCTCCGGTTTGATTCCCAGTTGCTCTAGCTGCAAGGCATTGACCTGCCGCACATCTAAACGAGCGTGCCCTGGCTTTTGGTCAGGAAATACAGGGGGATTGGGTAGTTGGTACAAACTTTCCAGCAGGTTTTCTACTGGAGCCGGGGCATCAATCGCTTCCAGCATTTGAGATTTTAGAGCTGTGGACCCTACCTTGGCTGCTACTTCGGTGGATACTTGGTAGACTGCCCCTGCGATCGCCGGACCCATTGCGACTCGCAGATCAGACAGTTGGCTTCCTTGGGCCTGCAGGCGGGCGATCGCCTGGGGCAAGATTCTGGCAGCGGTGCCCCGCCAACCCGCATGAACGGCGGCAACCTGACCTGTCTGGGCATCGGCAACGAGTGCCGGAGTACAGTCGGCTGTACAAACCCACACCCCCTGGTTGGGCTCTTCGGTTAACAGACCATCTGCACTAGGCAGGAATCGCGAATCTTCGCTGGAAGTAATATCAGGCGCCTGAAGTTCCGAAGCACTGAGAACCTGGTTGCCATGGACTTGCTTCACCTGTAAGGTCTGAGCATCAGGGTGCAGCACTGCTGTCAGTTCAGCCGGCGATCGCGGCCAGAATTGCTGCGTGAAGAAGCCGTGCTTCCAGGGTTGTAGCAAGCGACAGGTTAGATAGGGCATCCCTTGCCAAGTATGCCAGTTCCAGGTATTCATAGGTAAAGAGGTAGTTGCGCTCCAGTGTAAGTGTTTGCCGGATTAAACCGGCTTGCCATTCATGCTAGCCTGCGTCACCACTAAAGGAACTTGAGGATTTACCCCCGCTGTGCGGTTTAATCAACAGCAGTTTGAACAGTTTTTGCAGACCAACGAGCTGGGGCGACCCCTCTACTGGTTCGACACCCTGGCTTCTACGAATTCCACACTCTGGGATTTCCTGAATCGAGGGGCTGGGGCTGGAACAACGGTCATTGCGGCTCAACAGCAGGCAGGACGGGGACAGTGGGGCCGCCAGTGGCAGTCTTCCCCTGGGGGGCTCTACTTGTCGGTTGCAGTGGCACCCAATCTAGCTGCTGCTCAAAACCACCAGCTCACTCTCTGCAGTGCCTGGGGCATCGCCAAGACCCTGCGGAATTATTCTTTGCCAATTCAGCTCAAGTGGCCCAATGATTTACTGCTGCATGGGCGCAAACTAGGAGGAATTTTGACAGAAACTCGCCTGCGGCAGGGGCAAATTACCACAGCCGTGATTGGAGTCGGCCTTAACTGGACAAATCCCGTCCCAGAAACAGGGATTAACCTGAAATCAGTTTTGGCAGACCAGTCCGCTCCAGCAATTTACTCGCTGGAAATGCTAGCAGCGATCGCCCTGCAGGGGCTGGAATGGGGCTACCAGCAATGGCAGTCCGGCCTTAAGGACCTGCTACCGGACTACTTAAAGTTGCTGACCTAGGAATGGAATGACGTATTTTCGAAAAAATATTATGGCTATGCCTGGCTATCAGCCTGGAGAGCAGCCTCCACTGGGTAGCCAAGTAATTAAACTTAACTCGAATGAAAATCCTTATCCACCCTCGCCATTAGTACTTGAGACGCTCCATCAATTGGATAGTGAGCTACTGCGGCGCTATCCCGATGCAACCGCTGCAAGATTCCGTCAGTCTGTCAGTCAAGTTTTAGGGGTGCCAGCAGATTGGCTTGTGGTGGGAAATGGCAGTGATGACCTCTTAAACATCCTGGTGCGAGCCTGTGTTGAATCTGATCAACGGGTAGTTTATCCAACACCGACCTATGTGCTGTATCGAACTTTGGCGCAAATTCAAGGGGTAGAACCCAGAGAAGTTCCCTACGATGAGCGCTTTAACCTGCCCTTAGACAATCTCATAGGAGCAGAGGGTGCTGTGACGTTTGTGGCCTCGCCGAATAGCCCATCAGGCACCACTACCCCGATTGAGCTGCTGGACGAACTAGCGTTACACTTGCCTGGTATTCTCGTGATTGATGAAGCCTACGTTGACTTTGCCGATAATCACGCCCTTAGCCTTACTCAGAAGTACGACAATGTCATAGTTTTAAGGACGCTGTCAAAGGGCTATTCCTTGGCGGGTTTGCGCTTGGGATTTGCGGTGGCTAATCCCGATTTGATTGCAGAATTAACCAAGGTGAAAGACAGCTACAGTGTTGATGCGATCGCTTGTGTATTAGGGGCAGCCGCGATGCAGGACCAGCAGCACAAAATCACGAATGCTGAGCGGATCAAGGCCTCGCGGCTCAAGCTCGCCCATTATCTAGAGAAGTTAGGATTTCGAGTTTGGCCTTCCCAAGCAAATTTCTTGTTTGTGCAATCCTGGCAGAATGCCGAGCACCTGTATCAAGCTTTGAAACACCAAGGAGTACTCGTACGATACTTTAAGCAGCCAGGGTTAGAGGATAAGCTCCGCATTAGCGTCGGAACTGATGAGCAGAACGCAGTATTGTGTCAACTGCTCACCAAGCTAACTTCGTAGTCAACAGAACAATTCTCACCAATAGAGAATGGCCTGCATTACGTGCATGAGGTTTACCGTGTGAGGCCGTCCAGTTGGTTTTCAAGGCAGCAGTAGCAATTCGAGCAACTCCCATTGAGACATAGTCAATTCAGTTGCATAAGCTAGAGTCATGGCTTTCTGGATGGCTGTTTGGTCTTTAGTATTTCCGCCTATTCTTGCATACGGGTGCTATTTAC
The DNA here is from genome assembly GCA_030447595.1 of Thermosynechococcaceae cyanobacterium YX3bin19. Classification (GTDB taxonomy): domain Bacteria; phylum Cyanobacteriota; class Cyanobacteriia; order Thermosynechococcales; family Thermosynechococcaceae; genus JAUJON01. Next base: position 22,039 of record JAUJON010000008.1, on the reverse strand, counting down.
TAGTAGCCTCTAGTATGACTACCGAAACTCTAAAGCATTTGTAATGACTCACTTCCTCCTCCAAACTAGTTGGTGGGTGCCTTGCTACGGCTTAATTGGGGCTGTTTTGACGCTGCCATGGGCTGCTGGGGTGGTCCACCGAACCGGACCTCGGCCAGCGGCTTACTTTAACTTATTAATGAGCGTTTTAGCCTTCATCCATGGCTCAGCTATTTTTAGAGCTACCTGGAACCAGCAACCTCAAGAGTTAATATTTCACTGGTTAAAAGTAGCAGATTTTGACTTGTCCTTAGCTTTGGACATCTCCTCAGTCAGCATCGGGGCTATGGAGCTGATAACGGGCTTAAGTCTGCTGGCGCAATTTTTTGCGCTGGGATACATGGAGAAGGACTGGGCATTAGCCCGCTTCTTTGGTTTGATGGGATTTTTTGAGGGGGCAATGAGTGGGCTGGCGATTAGTGATTCCTTATTCCTGACCTATGCCCTGCTGGAAATGCTTACCCTGTCCACTTATCTCTTGGTAGGGTTTTGGTATGCGCAACCCCTAGTGGTAACGGCAGCGCGAGACGCCTTTTTAACCAAGCGAGTGGGGGACGTCTTGCTATTGATGGGGGTGGTAGCGCTGGCAAGTCTATCGGGAAGCTTAAATTTTCCTGATCTCTACGAGTGGGCTGGAACTGCAACCTTGACTCCAACAGCAGCAACACTGTTGGGTTTAGCCTTAATTGCGGGGCCTACGGGCAAATGCGCCCAAGTCCCACTCCATCTCTGGCTAGATGAGGCGATGGAAGGACCCAACCCGGCCTCGATCTTACGGAATTCAGTGGTTGTCGGTTGTGGGGCCTATGTGCTGATTAAGCTGCAGCCCATCTTAGCCCTTTCGCCTGTGGCGTTGAACACCCTAATCGTCCTTGGCGTAGTTACTGCTATTGGTACTTCTCTTGTCGCGATCGCGCAAATTGACATCAAGCGAGTCTTATCCCATTCAACGAGTGCTTACTTAGGCTTAGTCTTTATCGCCCTCGGGACTCAACGGACTGGTTTTGCGCTCCTGTTGCTGTTGACCCATGCGATCGCTAAGGCCCTGTTGTTCATGAGTGTTGGCTCTATCATTTCGACAACGAGCTGCCAAAATATCACAGAATTAGGGGGGCTTTGGTCGCGCATGCCCGCAACCACTAGCGCCTATGTTGTCGGTGCTGCCGGGCTGGTGGGGCTGCTACCCTTGGGCGGCTTCTGGGCACTTCAGCAAGGAATTGACATCGTTTGGATTGAACGGCCCTGGCTCGTACCGGTTTGGCTACTAGTCAATGGATTGACAGCTTTAAACTTAACGCGGGTGTTTCGTCTTGTCTTTTTAGGTCAACCTCAGCCTAAAACCCGGCGAGCACCGGAGGTTCCCTGGTCGATGGCTGTACCGATGGTCAGCTTAACGATTGTCACTCTCTTAGTTCCTGCGATGCTGCAGCGCTTGACGTTGGTGCCTTTAGATTGGGGATATTTCAATCGAGTGCAGGTACTAGCGCTGGTTCTATCTGGGATTGCGGGGTGCAGTATTGGGGCAACGATTTATCTGCACAAAGCTTGGTCGCGATCAGTGTACCTACCTTCGCGAGTACTACAGGATTGGTTGGCCTATGACTTTTATATTGATCGCCTTTACCACGTCACCTTCGTTTTGGGGGTTACTTTGATCTCTCGCTGTAGTGCTTGGTTTGATCGCTATGTCGTAGATGGGCTGGTGAACGGTGTTGGCTTAGCCTCTATTTTCAGTGGGGAGAGCTTGAAGTACAGCCTCACAGGCCAGTCTCAAACTTATTTGTTGACCATCTTTATTAGTGTCAGTTTATTGGGTGTGCTGCTAACTTGGTCCATGTGGTAAGGGAGACAAACGATGCTTAGTGCTTTGATCTGGATCCCAGTTTTAGGTGCAGTTGCGATTGGGTTGTGGCCTGCTCTAGCCCCCAACCGTTCACGACTTTTAGCTTTAGTTTTAGCGGGTATTACACTGGGCTGGACAGTACTCCTGGCAAGTCAATTTAATGCTGGCATTGTAGGACCACAGTTTCAGGAGGATCTGGCTTGGATTGAACCTTTAGGCTTGAGCTATAAACTCAGCCTGGACGGTCTCTCTTTACCTTTAGTCGCAATCAACAGCCTGCTAACCTGGATTGCTATTTATAGTAGTGATCGGTCTATCCACCGGCCTCGGCTTTATTACATCTTGATCCTGCTCATCAATACCGGGGTTGCCGGTGCCTTTTTAGCTCAAAATCTACTATTGTTTTTCCTGTTCTATGAACTAGAACTGATACCCCTTTATTTGTTGATTGCCATTTGGGGTGGTCCTCGTCGGGGCTACGCAGCAACCAAGTTTCTGATCTATACTGCTGTTTCTGGCATCCTAATTCTGGCTGCATTTCTAGGTCTGACTGCCCTCAGTGGTTCTTCCAGCTTTAACTATGAGCCCCTACTGACGCAAGCTTTGCCTTTGGGACAGCAATTCCTGCTCCTAGGCGCACTTTTAGTCGGATTTGGCATCAAAATTCCTTTGGTCCCCTTTCATACCTGGTTACCCGATGCCCACGTCGAGGCCTCAACACCCGTTTCTGTTTTGCTAGCAGGTGTGTTGCTGAAGTTGGGGACTTACGGTCTACTGCGGTTTGGTTTAGGCTTGTTTCCAGAAGCGTGGGCGATCTGGGCTCCCTGGTTGGCTTCTTGGGCAGTAGTGAGCGTGCTTTACGGAGCTTTTGGCGAATCGCCCAAAAAGACATGAAACAAATGGTGGCTTATAGCTCGATTGCCCACATGGGCTATGTCCTGTTAGCTTGCGCGGCTGCAACTCCCTTAAGTATTTTGGGAACTGTCTTTCAGATGATCAGCCACGGTTTGATCTCGGCACTTCTCTTTCTGCTAGTAGGCCTTGTCTACAAAAAAACGGGTAGCCGTGACTTAAACGTTTTTGCGTGGTCTCTTGAACACCGAGCGCGGTCTACCCCTGATTGGTAGTTTGATGGTCCTGGGAGTCATGGCGAGCGCCGGTATCCCCGGTATGGTCGGTTTTATTTCTGAATTTTTAGTCTTCCGGGTAGTTTCCCGGTGTTTCCAACTCAAACCTTACTGTGTATGGTCGGCACTGGCTTGACCTCGGTTTACTTTCTGATCTTAGTTAACAACACGTTTTTCGGACGCCTTGCCGTTCCTAGCCAGGGAACCCACCAGTTCTTGGGGGATGTGAATTTGCCACCTGTACAATGGGTTGAGCGAACTCCAGCGATCCTTTAGCTGTCTTAATCGTTGTCTTGGGGTTACAGCCTAGTTGGATAACGCGTTGGACCGAGACCACAACCACTGCCTTAATTAACAGTTCAACAGTAGCTCACCTTTCTGCTGTAGCAAACCCTTCTGACGGGGATAGCCCTGTGGGAGTTACTACAACGGCAGGGCCTATCATAGCGCACCTGAAGGGAGACTTCCCTCCCGCGGATCTGTCCGTAACTTTGCCCTAGGAGTAGCAGCAATGATCAACACAACCGTTAAATCCTCAACTCATCCCTTAACCACCTACATTGAGCAATTGAAAACTGGTGGGGCTCTGCTGCCGGATCGTCCAGAAAACGTGCTGGAGGTGGTAGGTATCCTCAAAAGCTATGGGGTAGTTCTAGAGGCTTACTACAACAATCTTCTCTACATTGCTGAACATCAATTCTTGGTGCTATTTCCTTTCTTCAAATACTTCAATGGGAGAAATTTCCTTCGCGAAGTTGCTGCGCCACTGGTGGCATGACCGGATTAATTTTGAGTACGCCGAGTACTGCATGAAGGCTATGTTTTGGCATGGGGGTGGCGGTCTGGATGCTTACTTGGATTCTCCGGAATTTAAGGAGCGATCGCAATCAGTAATTCAAGCCAAAGTGAAGGGCAATTGGTTAATGAGTGGGCTCAACCAGCTATTTCCAGATTTTTTGCCAGAACAAGTGCGACAATTCACTTACTACAGTGCCCTCGGCCAGTTCTGGCGAGTGATGAGTGAAATGTTTCTCACCCTGTCAGACCATTACGAGCAGGGAAAGATTCAATCCATTCCCCAGGTGGTCGAGCACATTCAGGCTGGGTTGGTCGCCGCAGCAAACCTGCCGATTACCTACGCGGTTACTATTCGAGATCAGGTCTATGAAATCATTCCTGAATCTGTAGGGTTGACGTTCCTGCCAGATACGGCAGTACCCTACGTTGAAGCTGTTTTCTTTCGCGGAACCCCCTTCCCGGGTACGGTTTCGTACAATGCTCAAGCCAATCAAATTTCCCCGGACCTCAGCCGGTTTAACTATGGAGCGCTTTACGCTGATCCCTTGCCAATTGGCGGTGCCGGAATCCCACCCACCTTGCTAATGCAGGATATGCGCCACTTTTTACCGGAATATTTGCACAATGTCTATCGCCACAGCCTCCGAGGAGAAGATGACTTAAGGGTAAAAATCTGCCAAAGCTTTCAAAAATCGATGTATTGTGTCACCACGGCTGCAATTTTAGGTTTAGCACCCTATCCCCCAGACACAACTGACCCGGATCAACAGCAAGCAAATCAATCTTATTTTGAAACTTGGATGGATCGCTTCCTCAACTCTCGCTTACAGGATGTTCAAGTGGGTTAGCGGCTCCTTTGAATAGTCCCTACCAGATTACCCGATTCACAAGTTTTAGAGTAGTAGCGCTATACCTCATTCGGTAACTTTGTCCAAAGAAGGGAGATTTTAACGGCTCAATCTTCAAAATCTGTTCTCAGCTCACTCTTAATTTTTCAAGATCGCCATTCCCCTCTAAGCTGGCAAGAAGCCGTACGATTACTTTCATGTATTCGATTGATTCGGGAGATTAACGATGACAGCAGCAGTTGGTATGGTTGAAGTATTAGGGCTGCCTCCAGCGCTATCGGTGGCAGATGTAATGTGTAAAGCCGCTGGTGTAACGCTGGTTGGTTATGAAAAAGTAAGCGGTGCTCGCTATACCATTATTGTCCGAGGCAATATTTCTGATGTGGAAGTATCAGTTGCAGCTGGAGTTGACGCAGCCCAGAAAGTTGCAAGTTCGAAAGAGAAGACCCTGTTTCTCTCTTCCCATGTCATTGCACGTCTGGACAGAAACGTCGAGACTGTTTTACCACTCCACTATCGAGTGTAGCTGTCTGAACAATTCCGAATCTAAACCGCAGGCCCAAGAGCTTGCCAACTGCCACCCTGATAGAGGAAATTTTCTGTGAAATAATTATTGAGGATGGAGAGTATTGGCATAACGTACTGGAGAGGAATAATAGAATAATCAATAGCAGAAGTTAGTCTCTGCTGGTTACCGTGTTCTAGACATCTGGGAGCACGCGTCTGAAAATCCAGAATTCTCTGAAAAGGAAAATTTTAGATGGCATTGCCCCCTAAAGTAATTGTTGTGGTTAATGGAAAAGGTGGAGTTGGGAAAACCACAACAGTTATGGCACTATCGTGTATCTTTTCAGAGAAATACAAAGTTCTAGCCGTAGATGCAGATAGTCAAGGCAGTCTTTCTTGGTGGACTAAGCGGAGTGCGAAAGGCATGGGCTTTGACTTAGCCCAGGAGACAGATCCAGGACTTTTAGGTAGATTACAGAAAATTACAGGCTACGATTTAGTTGTGGTAGATACACCGCCAGCGCTAGGCTCTAGAGTATTGGCAACAGTAGTGACGATCGCTGATTACCTGGTCTTGCCAACCCCGCCAGCTCCTATGGATCTTGCTGTTTTGATTGAGACAGTTAAAAAAGCTGTCATCCCAACAGGGGTAGCCCATCGAGTACTGCTGACGCGGGTGGACCAGCGTTGTTTGGGGGAAGCACGGGAGGCTCAAAAAACTCTTATGGAACTGGGAATTCCTGCCTGTAGGGCATTTGTGCGTTCATACAAAGCTCACGAACGGGCTGCCCTGGAGGGTTTGCCAATTACTCAGTGGCGGGGGAAGAATGGACGGGAGGCTGAGGCGGACTACCGCCAAGTGATAGATGAAATACAGCAGGATTGGAGGAACTAATGACTAAGAAACGTCTAGGGGAATTGCTACGGGAGGAGGCGCAAGAGTCTCCAGATCCAGCAACCGAAGTAATTCAAGAGGCAGCTCCAGATCAACTAGAAGCAGAGACAGCTCTATCGGAGACGGAGCTGCCTGATGAAACTACAACAGAGCCGTCATCAGTAGAGCCGGCTGTAACCCTGCGTGCTAGGCGCACAGGTCCTACTAAAGCCGAGCTGGAAACAACGGTGCTTGAGTTGCAGGAAATACTGCAAGCGGCGTACGGCAAAGAAAACTCTCTGCAGCAACAAATTGCTAATTTACAATCAGATTTGCAGGAGCAGAAAATATTGGTCCAAAACCTCCAAGCAGCTCTAGAACAGAGCCATCAGATCAAAGCAGAGCTGGAGCAGGCAAAAAAAGTGATCCTCCAACTTTCGGCGGCCAACTCCAAGACTACCCGAGAAGTTAATCTCCCTAAAAAAGAAGTTAATACCCCTAAACAAGAAAAAAAAGGCACCAGTTCACAAAAGTTGGGCTTGAAGAAATTACCTTATCACTCAATTCAGCCAGATTCCCCATCGGGTAAAACTTTTGAGAAAAATGTTGGCTGGTTTGATTGAATTTGATTGAAATAGCGGTTCTCTTAAGCCTACTCATCAATTTGCCAGAGGTCCTTCTTGGCTTCCTCGTCAAGGATTCTTTTCGGACGCATCACCAAAATAACGCGTCCAAGCAGCGGTAGGTTTGGGGCTTCTGCAAACCACTGAAATTCCAACTGACCTGCTAGCTCAACAACAAAGTAGTGGTCTGCCTGCCATTCCCGCTGGGCACGGTCTATGACTACTAGTACCTCATCTGGCTCTCCAGGCAGGCTAACCGGCAGCGCTTCGCTGTCACTTAAAATCGCAACTGGATCTTCTGCATTCAGGACGACTTGCCAACCCGGTACACCAACCCAAACCCCTTCCCCTGAAAACTTTATCAACCGCAGTGGTCCTACCTCATCAATCAGGGGAACTGCCTGGAGAGCTGCCCTAGTTAAGGGCAACTTCCCAACCACAGGAAGGATGCGAGGCAACTCCGCTTCAGTTTCCGACCTGTAAACCGGCATTCGTGGGGCCGGACGCGTCTTAACTACAGTAAAGTCAGTTAGCAGTTTCTCAATTTGTTGGCGAGCAGTTTCGCTGTGAACAAAGTTTAATCCCCGCGCAATCAGACGAGCTCGTTCTTGAAAATCTGCCTTTTGCCGAGCCGACTTCCAACACTGGTAAGCGACAGCATCTCCTGGATGAGATGAGAACTCATTTGGAAGCTTTACCATGGAACACTCCCTAATCGCTCTGACAACTTCGCGAGCTCCCTCAGAATCGATGTTCTTGGTTAGGAGTAGCTCTGCCGTAGCAACCCGTTCTGATTGGGCTAAAACACGTAACTCGTACAAACTATCGCTACCCTTTTGCTGAAAGTGAGCTAACACATTAGCTGGAGCATTGCCGTTTACTAGGCTCTTGTAGACTTGGGCTGCTACGATAATCTGATTTTGCTGAATTGGCTCGAACCCAGTTTCCTCAAAAATTGCTTGGGGAGTATAGCCTGCTTTTTGTAACTGCTGGCAGGCTTTTCCCCACTCGATCCAGGTTCCTTGTTTTTGACGAAGCGATCGCAAAAGCTCTTTAGCATTAATTTCATGTTCAGGGAGCGGGGAAGTTGGTGATATTTCAGTCATTTTAGAAATGGAGACTACGCTTCAATAATTATTGGCAGATATTAACACTGCTAGTATCCTGGTTTGAGTCTTGAGGTTATAGCTTCCTGGAGATGGAGCTGAGATATTCGTTCATCTTCCTCGGCTGCAAAGTTCTTATCATTTTGAACATGTGGACAGCGCAAGCTATCCTTTATCTAAATTCTAAGGTTGTCTGCTCTGCAATCTGCTTCCCTTCATCCAGTAGATATTCCAGAAAAGCGCGAGCGACAACGGACAGTTGTTTGCTGGCTGCAAGGATACTGACTATCAGGGGTTTTGGGTTGAAAGCGGGCGATCAGAATCGAACTGACATCATTAGCTTGGAGAGCTAAGGTTTTACCACTAAACTACGCCCGCAAGATGAGATTAAGTAAGACATAAATTAGGCTAGCACAGAATCTTTAGCGTTCATCAGAGTTTATTACTTGAATCTCAAGAGGGTTGTCCTTAAAGAAATACTGATTATCCCAGTGAGTAAAGGTTTTCAAGCTGAATTGACGGCACAATGTAGAATGCACTCATTGCAGTACGCTAGTGTGAACGGATGGCTCGTACTCCTACTCTGCAATTTGATCGGGGCACTCTAATTCTCCACCCACCACCCAGGGGCAAAGACTGGCTAGACTATGCTACTTGGGATGATCGGGTAGAGCGATTTCGCGTTCCGGCAATCCACTACCGCAATCTCATTAAAGTTCTCCAGGACACGGGAACGCAGTTAATTGACCAGGCACAATCATTCAGAGAGCTTGAACTGGTCCCCAGCCTGGAGATGGAACCCTACGTCCATCAGCAGGAGGCCCTAACAGCTTGGGCCCAGGCTGGACGTTGCGGGGTTATCGTGCTGCCTACAGCCGCGGGTAAAACTTACCTGGCCCAGTTAGCCATGCAGCTCACCCAGCGGAGTACCTTAGTGATGGTGCCAACCCTAGATTTGATGCACCAGTGGTATGCCCACCTGGTTGCGGCCTTTCCCGATGCAGAAATTGGCCTGCTAGGCGGAGGTTCCCGTGAGCGTACTTCAATCTTGATTGCCACGTATGACAGCGCTGCAATTCATGCTGAAACCCTGGGCAATCAGTACGCCCTGTTGATTTTTGATGAGTGTCATCACCTACCCAGTGAATTTAACCGGGTGGTTGCGGAATACGCGATCGCCCCCTATCGGTTAGGGTTAACTGCCACCCCGGACCGCGCCGACGGCAAGCACAGCGACCTCAACGTCCTGATTGGGGCTGAGGTCTACCGCAAAGCTGCCGCGGAACTGTCGGGTACTGCTCTGGCAAAGCACAAAGCAGTCCAAATCAAGGTCAAGCTGTCCCCCAGGGAGCGCGATCGCTACGACGAATTGATCCAGGTGCGGAATGACTTCCTGAAAACTGCCAATATTTTCCTGGGCAGCCTTCAAGGCTGGCAGCGGTTTGTTCAGGCCAGTGCCCGTTCCCAGGCCGGACGCCGGGCCATGTTGGCTCACCGTGAAGCCAGAGCGATCGCTTTTGGCACGGAGGGTAAACTGCGAATCTTGGCGGATCTACTGGCGCAGCACTACCCAGAACGCACCCTGATCTTCACGGATGACAATGCTACCGTCTACCGGATTTCTCAAGACTTTTTGATTCCCGCAATTACCCACCAAACAGCCGTAAAAGAACGCCACGACATCTTGACTTGCTTTCGTGAGGGAACCTACAAGACTCTGGTTGCCTCCCGGGTGCTGAATGAAGGTGTGGATGTCCCGGAAGCCAGCGTGGCGATTGTTCTATCCGGTACGGGTTCTACCCGCGAGTATATCCAGCGCTTAGGCCGCATTCTCCGCCGGGGAAAAGACAAAGATAAACTGGCATTACTGTACGAGGTTGTAGCGGAAAACACAAGTGAAGAAAATACCTCCCGCCGTCGCCGTGCCCAACCGCTTGAAGCGCAGCCTCCACAAGTTCAACTAGAACTTGTTCAGTCTCCAGGGTATTCAATCAGCGCTGAGGCAACTCCTAAAGCCGCTGAATCGGCAGCACAATGGGGAGAACCCTGGCTGGCATCCTTAGATGAACATCCTGAAGAGCCTGCTGCCAAGTAGGGCCCATTAGCATGGTGAGGGTATTAGCCATCGACTTCGGACACCACGGTGAGTGATTCAACCAACGCGATCTACTTAAGGTAATTAATATTAAGTCTGGGCAAGCCCAGGCTATGAATCGTTATCTTCACTTTCTGCCTCTGGGATGTCTTCCTCAAAGTCTTCCTCAAAGTCTTCCTCAAAGTCTGCGTCTGAAATACCTGTTTGCTTTTCCTGAGTATCCGCTGCTGGCTGTGCTTCAGCAGGAGCAGGTGCTGGCTGTGCTTCTGCTGCCGGCGCTGAATTCTTAGCGGCGTTAAGTTCCAGCAACTGCTCCCAGTAAGCTTGCAACGCAGCCTGTGCCTCTAGTGAACTACCAATAATCACTATGTCGCCAGCGGTCTGAGCCCGAGCAGAGCCAGTCATTACCAGCGTAGTGGCTAGGACGGAGCCTAGGATTGGGCGAGCCACTACTCTCCAAAGAGTAGGCATCGGTCAAATCCTCATAGCTGTTTGTGCTTAGTGTGCCGCAGTCGAGCAGAGGAATTTCATTCTGGATGTTCCAAGGACTTATTCCGCTGTAGGAAGCGCCTGCGGTACTAAAACTGCATTTCCCCGGCTGCTTGGCCCTGGAGCTGTTGTAGAAACCATTGCAGCTAGCAACTGGGAAGATTCTACGGCAAAGGGCAGGCGATGGAGATCTGAACCTTGAGCACAGGAAACTTCTGCAGCCGACTCTAACTCTTCAATTGTCACAGTTGCCAAACCTAGCTCGGCTAGGGTTTTAGGTAGACCAATTTCAGCGTAGAACTTTAATAGCTGCTGGCGGGCTGCCGCTGCCAGGTTGCTACCCTGCAGCATTTCTTCTAAGCGGAGCTGAACCAAAATGCCGTAGGCTACTTTCTCTCCGTGTAAACTGCCATGGCTGATAGGCAGGTGAGTCAAGCCATTGTGGACAGCATGAGCAGCTACCGTTCGACACTGGGCTCCTCCTAGACCGCCAATGACACCTGCAAGCAGAACCGTCGCGTCTACTACCTCTTGCCAGACTTGGCTCCCAGGTTGCTCTAGGGCAGCAGCCGACTTTTGCAGGAGAATATCCCGCAGGACTCTCGCTTGCTGAACTGCAGCAATAGTTAGGGTCTGCCCAGAATTACCACTACTGACAGAGGCTTCATACCACTTCGCTAGGGCATCACCAATTCCGGCAATCAAGGTGCGCTGAGGGGCAGTTTGGATGAGAGAGTAATCCAAAATCAGTAAATCTGGGCAGGCATCAAGGCTAACGTCGTATTGGAAGGCACCCGCTTGGGAATAGACGTTGGAAAGCGCAGTCCAGGCCGCACAGGTAGCCGCAGAGGTTGGAATAGTCACTACCGGAAGCTGGCACTGCTGAGCCACTAGTTTGGCTGCATCTAGAGCCTTACCACCGCCGACACCAATAACCAAGTCTGCCTGATGAGCCGCGGCGGCCTGCTGTAAGGCTGCTAGTCCGCCCTCGCTACAGTTGGGGCCATAGTTCGCCACCGCAGGAGTCAGGTGCTGCTCTAGGATAGGCTGTAAAAAGGACTGGGCGACTGGTAGAGCCTGGTTACCCCCAATAACCAATGGTCGCTCTCCCAGAGCCGCGATCGCTGCGCCAGAGTCAGATAAAGCGTTAGCTCCCCGCAGCACTTGCCGGGGCGCAATCGCTAGCAGCGCAGTCAAATGAGGGGTTTTTGATAGATGAGACATAGGAGTAGGCTGGAAAGACGGTCTGGGGTAGCAGGTTGACAGGGTTTAAGCGGACGACTGCGGCAGCTGGGCCAAATTTTCCTGGTAAATTGTAGTTTCCATATTCGAGTCATGCCGCTGGCTTAGCGATCGCTTGATCTGTCCCAAGTAGAGGGGTTGGGAAACGCCCGGTTCAGGGTGGAGAACAGTTCGAGCCCGGATAGTCAGCTGCTTTTCCCCCTGGCTGAGGCGCCCTGGGGAAAACAAATCACTAGCTGCCTGGCGCAGGGTGGCGGACAACTCTGCCTCTGTTACGGTTGGCGGCAGAGCGATGACGACCTGAGCAACACCTGAATCGAACACCCTGGAGAATCGTATCGCTCCAGGAATGACAGTGCGGGTAATCGGTACCAAACTCAGGGCAAAGAAGCCAGCGGCTAGCACGCCTAAAAACCCTGTTGCCCCAACCAACCGGAAGCGAATGTCCCAGCGAAAAAGAAATGCTAGAACGGTTAGTACCCCACAGGCTAGGGTAACGATAGCTGACCATTCACCAGCGACTAAAAATTTTGTAGTTGTCTCCATTCTTTAAGTCTTATTCGTTGGTCACATATTGAGAAGTTAGGCTATCCCGCGATTCTAGTGCTGCTTTCAGCGTATGCCAGGTTAAGGTAGAGCAGTTGATTCGTACAGGAAATTGAGCCACCCCCTGCATGACTCCGTTTGAAGGCGCTGGGTCATTTCGACACAGCCATTGTCTGCCGCGCGCTCTGGCAATCTGGTCAACAGAGGATCAGGATCGCGCGGCATTGCTCGACGGCGATATCGTGATCAACGCCAGTCCATTGCTGCGGATCAACTGTTGCCATCACGCAGGGGATTGCTGGCAGCTGTTGTCGATGCGCAAACTGGTTTTCGTCTGGAAGCCAGCGCGTGCTCTCGGTAACGTTGATAAAGGTTATGCAGGTTTGCCGGGTAGTGGTGGAGCTGGACGCCATTACCATCTGGTCGTGCTGGCGCACCGTTTATTTACCGACGTTAATCGCGTTGTATGTTGCTGGTTCTCGATATTCAGGAACGGCATGACCGTTTGTAAAGACCATTGATATTCGCTATCAGGCCGATCGCGCAAAACATTAATCCGTTAATTGTTGATTCACCCAAAAACTGACTTGCCTCGGTGCAGCCTGTTGCCGTTGATGAACTGGCAGAACTATTTCATCAAGTCTGTGGGCGTACTTTATGCATTTTGGATATGTGCTGATTATCGATGATGCACATCGTTGGCGAAACCTGAAAGTCAGTATGCCGTTGGTGAATTTATGCGCTAAGTTGCCGGACTCAAAGTTAAAGTTTATTAAAGGTATGTCTGGGGCTTTTAATGGTGGGCTACCGCTGAACAGTCGACAAGGCGAAGATGGTTGTCTGGCTTTATTAAAGGATCTCTCTTATTGCCGCGGGATATTACCTCGAACATGATCAATCGTCCGTCGTGAAAATTATGGTACTGGGTATAATGACAAAACACTATCAGTTGGTCGTGACAGCCGGGTTATATCTGGCCCAGCAATCCAGCAACATTACTGGCTGCTGCGGGGCATATCGACACCCGATCTCTTCTCAACCAGACAGCAACGTTGGCAAGTTCGCTGCTATACGCTTGCCATGCCAGTCATCTCGACAGACACTAAGGCAATTCAGCTCCAGGCTGATCCAGGCCATATCCTCAGTCAAAAACCAGCTGGCGTCTTGCGTTGGTTTAATATCATCTACCTGCTGGCTGGGAAGCGGCTGGTCATCAGGTTGCTGGGTATCGAAGTAGAACAAAACGCCACTGGATTATTTTCGCTCTGACCTTTGTTCATTATATCTGTTCAGCGGTAGTCTGCTGTTTCGTGAATCCCCAAACGGACGTTGAGATCGTCGCGCGCTGCTGGTTGGGACTCGACTTTCAGGAAGGACTGGTCCCGTCCACAGACCTCTGGGGATGGCTCCGGAAGCCAGCGGCGGTATGCCAGAACCTCTTCACCGGAACCGGATATCGCCGGTGAGTCTTTTGATATTGTTGTTCTGCCGCTGGCCTGAGCTGGCGTAATGAATAAAATTTGCCGAAGATTTATCGCTGGCCCTCATTGTCAGGCATAAATATTGTTGATCGTTAGGTATTGCGGCAAAGGTCGGTTTAGCGCTATTAGCGATGGTGGTGGGCGACAGCGGGCAAAGGTGGTATGGGGTAGCGTGTTGAGTTATTGCGATCGAAAACATATCTTAGCGGACCGTCTGCCGAGTGGCGTTCCCCAGGTCTGTCTGGTCAGCGGCAATTAGGCAAGACCCGGAAGATTTATGGGATTTATTCTTCTGCACGGACTCTTCTCTCTTCCTTTACGGTGAAAGTATTTATGGGTAAGTTATATTATTCTTGCTGACCATTAATTTATTGTTGGCTGCAGGATGAAGTACAGATCATTGCCCGTTCTCTCCGTTTCTTTCTCAGACTGATTTTACTCTCCCTGCATCTCTGAAGCAAAACCATCAGTTAACTGGCTGCTGGCGGGGATGCGTTGATCATTCTCCCGGTTGTGGGCGCTCTTATGGCGGAAACCTGCAAAAATGAGCATTTCTCAGGTTTTAACAGCGAATGCCGGAAGTTATTTTGAGGCCTGCTGCGGCTTATTCAATGCCGCATATGATTTTATTCAGTTTACAGACCGTTCTTATGGTCTGCCTCCACTGGATAGGTTGTTTATTTTTTTAGGGTATCATGCGGTGTACTCTGTACAATATTCTGGATAAGTCTGCCGGAATATGGGCGCTGCTTATCCATGCTTGCCTGCGGAATATATCAGGCTGCATACTTCAGAACTCCGGCTTTGTCAGGTAGTCACTGTTCATCTTTCAACTGTTGGCGAAATTGGCTGGCGAGATGGTGCTGCTTTACTGACGGTCGCGGGTAATTATGTTGGTTCAGTGCGTCAGGGTAGCCATCCGGGCTGTCCAGCTGTTGCCTGCAACGTCTGCTCCGGGTTCAGCGGCGATCGCCAGCAATCCAGCAACCAGCGATATCGTGCGGTTGGCTTCCGCTCTATCTGCGGCAACAGGCGGCAGCGCCTTGACCTGAATGGAAACCTGCCGCATCTCAAGGTCGCATTCGTTTGACAAACGAATATGGTGGCTGGTTGGTCAGTTTAGCCGGTGGGGGCAGCCTTTGCCGCCGGACCCGGTTGCTGGTCGCCCATATGCTAAATCGTGTTGGTGGCAAACGCTTGCCTCTCTTGATCTTTCCCCGCTGGCGTCTGGCATTTAATGGCAGTGGATGTCGATCCGCTGGTCATTAGACGCCAATTTATTCAGCGCTTTTCCGCAGGTCGGTTTTCGTGCCGCTATGTTTCCGGTTTATGGAATGGCAAGCCAGCAACAGCGCCAGTAGTTCCCTGCAACCGGGTAGTCAACCCGTGACTCAGTAGGTGAACGGCGAGGTGTAGCGAATCAGGCGAACAGAAACCGTGGGCGTTATTGAAAGCTTCAGGCGTAATCTCTGTTGGAGAAAGTGAGGCGGTGAGATCATTAATACAAGGTGAAGCCCTGGAAAACGCAGTGGGTCATTCCAGATAAAGGCCAGCGAACGCGGCGCGGTTCTTCGCGAACCTGAAGGAGAGCGCAGCAATGCCGAGATGGCTGGCGAATGCCCCAGGACAGTTCTGCTTTGCGAAAACACTCTGCGCTCTGGGTCGGGCAAAGAGATGATTGTCATCAATGGGAAAAAGGTGCCTCCCCAGGATGTGAAATTACCTGTGGGGCAGGTTAGGGGGGTTTATCGGGTCGTACCTTTGCGGCGTAGTAGCACCGGACAACAAATGACCGTTGCAGTCCGGGCGAATGGATTGCGATTAAAACGGGCGTGCTGGATTACGCGACGCAAAATCGCTATTCTAAAATC
This sequence comes from Thermosynechococcaceae cyanobacterium YX3bin19, assembly GCA_030447595.1. GTDB lineage: Bacteria > Cyanobacteriota > Cyanobacteriia > Thermosynechococcales > Thermosynechococcaceae > JAUJON01. The sequence continues at coordinate 6,550 of JAUJON010000008.1, read as the reverse complement.
ACCGGAGGACTCGCGACACTGATTTGCCGCTGCAGCGAGTCTACACCGCACGAGCAGCGGCAAGCAGCAGAACTACTTTTAAAATAGTCGTCGGCTACGGTCAGGCCAGACCTGCAGGACGGCCTGTTGAACGCATTCAGCGATATCCAGCAGCGGCAATACCGCGTATCTGGTTGGATGCCTGCCAACTCAGGACAATCGCTTCGCTGGTCGGCGCTGGCTCCAGGCGGAAGTTTTCTCTTTCCTGCTTTGCGACGGGTAGCCGCCCGCCTTGCAGAGCCTGATTGAACTGGAAGGCTGGTGTTCAGCAGTGCTGACTTATTTCGCTAAGCAGGAGCAACGCCCGTAAGCGATGCAGCGCGCCGCAATCAGTGCTCGCTATGCTGATATGGCTCCGCTGGCAATCTTGAACAGCTCTGTTGATCAGGGCTGCTATCGACAGCCAGCACTAACGATATTCGCCGCAGCTAACGGTGCCGGGCTTGCTGGAGCAGAACGCTGCCGCTATCGCCCTGGCGACCGCCGTATTCCAGCGAAGAAGTGATGCCGGTATGTCCAGAAAGGTGAGCGTGCTGTCGGGTCAGGGCAATAGCTCAGCTAACGCAAAACGTTTTCATTGTTGCAGGGGATTCCTAATGAACCGTGATCTTAGTCGTATTCAGACAACGGTTAAAGACATACTCTGCTGGCGAACTACACATCGATCCGCAGTTGATTACTGAAAAAACAGGCCTGCCGGAACGTTCAAACGTTGAATCACTGAAATTTTTGCGGGTCATCTTGTGTGTGGAAGAAACACTACAAGGACGAACAGAAAGGTTGTTCAGCATCAACGCCATCGAAGTGACCACCATCGCAGGCGAACGCCTGGAAAGCGGCTGACGGTGAACATATGCCTGAAGCCATAACAAAAATACCAATGCGCCGTTGAGCGGATGGAACCGCTGGCGGTGTGACCAGAACTGAAAATCTTTGAGCTTTTCCCCTGAACCCTTACATGAAGTGCAGGTAAATACGCCTTCAGGTATAGCCAGTTCACCGCCAAACACGACAACAAAATGGTTTTATTGCTCCAGGCCGGGAGATTTCAGTGGCGACAGGTGTTGGATGTGAGTTGCGGCTGGAGCAGTCTGCTTCTATTTCTAGCGCGGCAGTTTTCACTGTCAAAGGGCTGGGGAGTGACGCCGCTCAAAAGCAAGCCAACTATATGTGCCAGAAAAGCGCTAGGTGGGGGTTAGGTAGTCTCATCCGGTTGATCAAACCACTTCCGGTTTCCCCACCTTCCTCGGGGAACTTCGATGGGATTGCCTTCGACCACGAGATCGATCATTCACATGCGTGGCAGTGCCGCAGGGTATTCTGGCTGCTCAGCCCGGGGCCAGGCCTTATCCGGTTAACGCAGAATCGCCAGGCCAGGTTCCAGCGCACCAACCACTTTGTCCGTGATGGTCTTTGAGCAGACGCGCGTTGCTTTCGGATAGCCAATACCGCGCGCTGGAGGATGCTGGTTTTTCGCCGCCGCGCTGACCAGCTTGACCATTGCTACCAACGGATATCCAGACGGAGCAACATTAGTGTAACTACACGCAATTGAGGCCATTCATCCGAGACCGGGGACAAACTGCGGTATCGCTAAAGATGCTCAACTGGCTAAAACGGGTCGCCTGCGCTGTCAGGCCGCGGTAGCGCGTTGGTCGTGCAGGCTTCCAGTACTGTCCAGGAAAGAGGTTGTGAGACGCCAGCAGCAAAATATCCAGAACTTTGCTGAAAACGCACGCAAGTTGCCGACGACGTGACCGGAATCGCTTTAACTGCGTTTACCGGCGGGATTTGCGGCAAGGCTCCCTAACCCTGACTTTTCGGCGATCGCCTTTGTCGTTCAGCGACCAGGCCGCACCTGACTGCTTTAGCGAATACATCAACCTTTTTCAATTAATGAAGACATACGCTGTTCTGCGCCACAACCGCAGGCTATATCACTTTTCTCGTCCGCTGGGCCAGAAGATCCCGGCATTACCTAACGCTGAAATGTCGCTCTTCCAGCTGAACTGAAGTCGACGACCACCGAGTTTAGCGCAGGAAGGACGCAAGCAATTTACGATCAAGTTCGTGAGCCCCGAAGTTTTTACCTGCCTTGCTGCAGGAAAAAGCGACGTTGCTATATTATGACAGCTTCATGATTCAATTCAGGAACCCGTCTGGCAAATTTATCGTCTTGATGAGGATAAAACAGCACTTTCTTTCTTGCTCGATATCGGTTGGGGCTTATCGAACGGTTTGGTGGCTGGGTCCTGCCCCATATCCAAGCAGTAATGGGCGCTGAACACCACTGCGTGCAACGTATAAATTACTGGCGACATGCACTGGTGCCGAAGCTGTTGGCGATCATCAACGCCTGGAAGCCTACGAGGTTTAATTTCGGTGGTGTCGGTCGCCGATACCTCAACTGCTGACTGCCGGTGATTGATTTCGCCAGGTGGTGCGCACTGGTCGACTAAGCAGTTGGTAACTGGAAGTGGTTATGCGCGCAAGAAAACTGTTGCGCTGATTTATAGATTGACCAGCTTTCTTCAGCGCGCCTGGCTTCGTTGATCTGTCTTATTCACGGCGGTAAAGCCAGCGCTGGTGACCGAAGAACAACGGTCATCTTTGCCGATACTGTTGCAAACGGTAACCGGCAAAAACCAATACTTTCAGGGAAAAACCAGCTGCGCCCCGGTAGCATAGCGCAAGCAAATGGATGAGCATTAATAGTGAGCAGGGTAAAATTTCGTGCTTGCGTGCCATCAATCTTTGTTGTGCGGGTCGAAGGTTCATGTCGCCATCGCAACTGCCGCAACAGGCGGTTATCGCAGGCGGAACTTCTGACCGTGGTTTCGCCAGGTTGTGCGCTCCTGACCTGGCTGTCGACGCCTGTGAGTTTGAGCAGCCGCAAGGTCATTAGCTGCGGGTCTTCACTACGAGCAAGTTTTGTCACCAAAGGGGCAAGGGCAGGATAAAGCGAAATCGCCATTTCTCTGCTTCACGACGAGGCTACTACGCCTGGAACAGCCTTTGATATCACTAAGCACAAGCAGGTGGAGAAGCCGCCGCATCCTCGAGGAAAGTTCTCTAAAAACGCTTCACGCTCAGTCCCGATTCGATCACGATTAGCATTCAAAGATGGACGCTACGTTGAAATCAACGATAATTCGCCACGACTAACAGTTGTAAGCGGGAAGATGTTGATGGCACGCCAGATGATGTTGGAGAGGTTAACGCCCTGAGAGGATCGCGCCAGATGCAGCGCCTGTTGCTGCAACAGGGAGCAGTCCGCAATCTGGAGTGCGACTTCCGGGTTAAGTCAGGCGAAACGCGGCGGGGGCTAGTATCCGCCGAGATCATTGACCTAGGAGGTGAGCAGTACACGCTTGCCGTCACCCGTGATATCACGGAACACAAGCAAGCTCAGGAGGCACTGCTGCGGGCAACGGTGGCCGAGACAGCTAAACAAGCCCTTGAAAAAGAGATTATGGAGCGCAAGCAGGTGGAGGAAGCTTTACGCATTTCCGAGGAAAAATTTTCTAAAGCCTTTCGCTCTAGTCCTGACTCGATTAGTATCACTACCCTCGCAGAGGGCAAGCTAATTGAAGTCAACAATAGTTGCCTGAATCTTACAGGCTATACCCGTGAAGAGATGATTGGTCGCACCGTGGCCGAGCTTAACATTTGGGCTGATCTGACGGATCGTAGCAGAATGCAACAGATGTTACAGCAACAGGGAGCCGTTCGGGATCTAGAGTTTGTCTTTCGCATGAAGTTAGGCAGGTTGCGTGTAGGATGGGTTTCAGCAGAAATCATTGACCTGGGGGGCGAGCCTTGTCTCCTTACCGTGATCCGCGATATTACGGATCGCAAACGAGCGGAAGAGCAGCTGTTGCACAACGCCTTTTATGACGCCCTAACAAACTTGCCCAACCGAGCTTTGTTTATGGACCGCCTTGAACATGCCGTTGAGCGGGCAAACAGGCGTGGGACCTACTGCTTTGCTGTTCTCTTTTTAGACCTAGATCGCTTCAAGGTCGTTAATGACAGCCTCGGCCATATGATGGGGGATCAACTGTTGATTGCGATCGCGAAGCGGCTACAGCGGGCGGTGCGTCCTGGCGATACCGTTGCCCGACTGGGGGGTGATGAATTTACCATCCTACTGGACGACATCGAGGATATCACTGATGCAGTCTGGGTCGCGGAGCGGATTCAAGGCGAACTGAAGCAGCCGTTCAACCTGAATGGCCACGAAGTGTTTACCAGCGCCAGCATTGGCATTACTCTAAGCACCGGCATCCTCTGCTCCGACGGCTCTCACCTATTAGATGTTACGCAAAAGGGTGCGCCACCTGAGACCGCCACTCCCCTAGTCTCAAGTCAGTACAGACATCCAGAGGATCTCCTTCGAGATGCGGACATTGCTATGTACCAAGCGAAGTCACGAGGCAAAGCCCGTCATGAGATTTTCAATACCAGTATGCGGGTGCAGGCTGTATCGCTATTACAGTTGGAGACAGACCTGCGACGGGCAATTGAACGAGAGGAGTTCCGGATCCATTATCAACCGATCGTTCTTTTAAAGACTGGCAAAATTACGGGGTTTGAGGCCCTAGTCCGCTGGCAGCACCCAGAACGAGGGCTAGTTTCGCCGACCGAGTTCATCCCGGTTGCTGAAGAAACTGGACTAATTATTCCTATAGGTTGGTGGGTACTCCAGGAAGCCTGCCGTCAGCTACGAGCCTGGCAGTTAACTTGTGCCCAAGTTTCTCTAGGCTACCCACTGGCCCAGCCCTTGACTGTTAGTGTTAACCTTTCAGGTAAACAGTTTTTGCAACCGGACCTACTGCCGCAAATTGGTCAGATTTTGCAAAAAACTGGCTTAGATACTAACAGCTTAAAACTAGAGATCACTGAAAGCGTGATTATCGAACAGACTGAATCAACCACTGCAATTCTTTTGCAGTTGAGGGCTTTGGGGATTCAGCTTTACATTGATGACTTCGGCACCGGCTACTCATCCTTAAGCCGGCTTCACCGCTTTCCCATTGACTGCCTAAAAATTGATCGCTCCTTTGTCAGCAGGATGGAGTCAGATAGTGAGAACTTTGAGATTGTCCGAACGATTGTCACCTTAGCTCATAATCTGGGAATGGATGTGACAGCAGAAGGAGTGGAAACCGTGGAGCAACTGGCTCAGCTAAAATCTCTTGGCTGCGAGTGTGGGCAAGGATACCTTTTCTCTAAGCCCGTTGACAGTAAGGGAGTCGAAGCAATGATTGGTGCAACCTAGGGATAAATTGGATGCAAAGGCATTATTAACGAGAGTCGAGCTGCCAGCACGAAACTATTGAAACTACCTCTTGGGCGGCTCGGTCCCCTATACTACCAGATGCAGAATGCGTCAGATTGACATACTTCCTGGTCTTAACTCGTACCTTGATTGAGCTTAGAGACAGTTGAGTGACGGTGAGTTCTGTAATTTTTTTGTCAACCCACGAAGTTGGGGTTCAGTGTTCAACATAGTCGCCATTGATACCTGCTATGAAAATTGCTCAAATTGCCCCGCTCTGGGAACGCGTTCCGCCGTTTCGCTATGGCGGGATTGAGCTTATTGTTGCTCTACTCACCAATGAGCTTGTTCGTCGAGGTCACGAGGTTACGCTTTTTGCTTCGGGCGATTCCCTCACCCAGGCTCGTCTCAAGTCAGTACACAACAAGGCTTTAAGACTAGACAAAAGCATTAAAGAGCCAGCCCATTATGAGCAAATGCTTCTTGCTGAACTCTATCGGCATACCGATCAGTTTGATATCATTCACTCTCACATTGGCTGCTCAGCCCTTGTCTGCAGCAGCTTGGTGAAAACACCAACCGTTCACACACTCCACGGTATATTTACTCCAGATAATGAAAAGCTGTTTCGTGCCTTCGCAGATCAGCCTTACATCAGTATCACTGATGCCCAAAGAGAGCCTCGCTTAGGGCTACACTATATCCGCACGGTCTATAATGGCATTCGGGTTGCAGACTATCCCTTTCGGCCGCAGCCGAAGACTCCTCCTTACCTTGCCTTTGTGGGCCGGATTTCACCTGAGAAAGGGCCCGCTCAGGCGATCGCCATTGCCCAAGCTGTCGGTCTACCCTTAAAGATGGCGGGAAAGGTCGATGCCGTTGATACAGCCTTTTACCACGAGCAAATTGAGCCTTGGATTGATCAAAAACAGATCCAGTACCTGGGGGAAGTGTCTCACGAAGAAAAGGTCCAACTGCTTGCCGGGGCAACAGTCACTTTATTTCCCATTACCTGGCGTGAACCTTTTGGATTGGTCATGATTGAATCAATGGCAACGGGTACGCCTGTAGTAGGTATGGCCTTAGGTTCCGTTCCTGAAGTCCTTAACCACGGTAAAACTGGCTTCGTTTGCTGCAGCTTGGACGAGATGGTTCAAAGCGTTCTAGCAGCAAAGTTACTGGATCGACAACACTGCCGTGATTGGGTGATGCAGCACTTCAGTATTGAAC
>JAUJON010000254.1 GCA_030447595.1 Thermosynechococcaceae cyanobacterium YX3bin19 | reverse complement strand
ACGACATCACCATTGAAGAAATGGAAGTCAGTCAAGACCATGTGCATATCTTCTGCTCGTTTCCTCCTCGTCTATCCATCACTCAGGTCATCACGCGCTTCAAGAGCCTGAGCGCGCGTGCCATCTTTAAGGAACATCCTCAGGTCAAGCGACAACTGTGGGGCGGTGAGTTCTGGGAAGACGGCTACTTTGCGCGAACCGTTGGTGACAAAGTGACCGCTGAGATCATCAAGAAATACATTCAGCATCATCGTGATGACCAAGACAATCCTCAGCTTAACCTCTTCTCCTAACTTTGGCCGTTAAAAGCCCCGTCCGCTTGCGGCGGGGATTTTTACTTCGAGCCTGATGACGCCATAGAGCAACGCAATGTCTTAGCTTAAGGAGTGTATTTTTAAGGGGCGCTGTTTCCAACGCCCCTTAAAAGTTTATTCTTTGTCGGTGTCGTCTGTGCTGTCCCAGTCTATATTGGGCAGCATCGGCGTGGCATTATGCTTTGGGAGCGCTCTTTCCAGTAAACGCTTGAAAGTATCCCAGTTGTTTGATGCTTTCATCAAAGCATCAACTTGATGAAAGTGCCTTTCAAGAGCTACACGGCCTTCTTCCGGCGTCAGGTGCCTATGCAGATGGTGCTTTAGTCGGCCCTTCTCATTTCGCGGCGTTAGCGCGTTTAGGGCTTCATAGACACCTGGCGCAAGGCGTTGATAAATAATGTTGATAGTGAGTTTCGCTACAAGTTTTGGCCGTTTGGCTGACATTGGCCGCCATTGCCAACCACGTAGCCTAAACAACTGCTCATAAAACTCATCTTGAAACGTTTTTTGCCATTCAAGAGCGTCTGGCGAAATGTACTTGGCCAATATCTCTTGAAGTGCGCGGCGGTCTCTTATCTCTTGAAAGCCTGTTGCTTCATCAACTAAGGCTATGATGCCGACAGTAGAGAACCCCCTGACGAGCATTTTCGCCTGAGCTACCGTTTTGGCCAAACTGGGATGTAAAACACCTGCTTCGGCAGCGTCTATGATGACATAGCATATCTCAGGCATTACCCATGCCTCATATCCCGATGCAGGAACCAAGCCCTTAGTTACAAGGAAGTGAACAGGTTCTTCCAGTGCCTTGCATAGCTTCTCAGTTATGAATGGCTGTAATGATGCAGAGTTAAGGAACCTGTCCATTCCCTGGCCACGCCCGCTTAATCCTACTGCGTTTGTAACCGATCTTCCCGACAGTAGGCGGCGGTTCTGTGGCTCATCTAAAACAAAGCAGTTGATCTTGGCGTTGCCGATGTGCAACGGGCCTTTTTTGAGTACGCCTGGCAAACTGGCCAATTCAATCTGCTTTTCAGCCTTGCGTTGGCCATTTTGATCTACCTGGCCAATACCTTGGCCGTTATCTTCGTCTTTGCGGATGATTTTCGCTTGGCCAGGTGGCGATACCTGAACGCCTAATTGCACGTCGTCTCTATTGGCCAGGTGGCCAATAGGTGCCTCCTCTTTGGCCAGGTGGCCAATGTTCAGCTTGCCCATGACATCACACTCCTAAACCTCTGGATATGATCAAGCCGAATAAATCGGCGTGCTTCCTGTGGTTATGACGGTAGCAAAACTCATCAATGTACTTGTGTAGATGCTTAACACTTACCTGATGATACTGGCCAATGATGCCACGCTTGAGTAGCGCCCAAAAGTTTTCAAGCGTGTTGGTGTGCCTGTCGCCGTCAACGTACCAAACGCGATGATCAACCGTTTCATGCTTCATAAAGGTTGAAATCTTGATGTAGCCTAAAAACTCATCGGTGATCAGGGTAGCGTTGACAGTATCAACGTGTTGTTTGCAGATTGCGGATAGGGAAACCGCCTTTAGGTTGCGGGACTGTACTACTTGGCACTTCACTTTCCCGCCACGCTCCGCCATACCGACCACTGGCACCTTTTTGGTTCCGCGCCCGCGCTTGCGCGGCTCACCATTCTGATCATCTTTGCTCCCCTTGCGGGGTTTGCCACCGATGTAGGTTTCATCCATCTCGACTAAGCCCTGAAGTAACTGACGCTGATCAGCTTCCGTCATTGCCTTGCGAACTCGCATACCGAGATACCAAGCCGTGTTTTTGTTGACTTCTAAATCTCTGGCAAGCTGACGCGACGCAATACCCTTTTTTGCATTGATGATCAGGGAGATAGCAAGAAACCACTTTTGCAGGGGCAAGTGGGTATGGTGAAAGATGGTGTTTACGGTAACGCTAAAGGTGGTGTTACAATTATTGCAGTGGTGACGCCGCTCCTTTGGCATTGGTGTGGTTTTCTCAGACTGACAGTAGGGACAAACCGGCGTGCCGTGCCAGCGTACCTTTTCAAGATGATCAATGCAATCATCTTGTGTAGGAAAACGGCGATAAACTTCAATGATGTTCATTAGAAACTCCCTACCGCTCTATAGGACAATCTTGAGTATATAAAGTTCCCCAAATTTTGTCAATAAATATTCTACCTTAAAATAGGACATTGCGTATCTCGAAGTAGCTATGAAAACCACCGTTTTGAACCTGGCAATCCATTTCATGAACGATGAAAAAGGTCTTTTCTTCAGGTGTCAAGCTGTCGAACCCTTGTTTGTCAATTTTAGCCGCAAGACGACACGAAAGGTGATAACACAACTCGTATCCCTTTTCCTCCTTCAATATTTCATCCAATGTTTTAATCTCTTCATTCATACGATTAGAAGTTTAACGATTTCAGCAAAGCCGCGCGCAGCCGCCGAAC
>JAUJON010000253.1 GCA_030447595.1 Thermosynechococcaceae cyanobacterium YX3bin19 | reverse complement strand
GATCAATCGATTCGTCCTCCTCTCTGCATGGTCGGGTAGGAAATGATTATCGGCCTAACGTCTGCGAAGACAAGCCCAAAATCGGCTCTCAAGCCTCCCTGCACCTCTCTTCCTTCGGATTACAGAAGCTCCTGGTGGCCTTAGAGGGTACATAAAATGGGTGCTTGCGGTTACCCAACTTGAGTACCATTACCCAAACTCAGTAATTGAAAAAGAGAATGGGCTGCGTAGGTATGACGAGACGGTCACCAATGGAGTAGTGGGGAACGATAGCAGAAAGTAACAAGTTGAACAGTGAGAGGCTCAGGAGTGTCTAAGTCTGAGCCTCTCAACTGCTCTGATTTCTGCTAGAGATGGTTCCTACAGATTAGTAGTCAGAACCCTCGTCAGAATCATCATCCAGCCAGATCTTCACTCCAAACTCCTCACCCTTTAGTGTAGACATAACTCCTAAGCTAACCTTCTCCACCTTCAGTTCTGCAATCAGGTCTGAATGCTCATCTGAATGTTCAAAGAAATCATTCACATCTTGATCCCAGATGAGTTCTGTATACTCAGGTTCTGGGGTCAGGAGGCAATACAGGATAGCCTCTAGAAGCTTATGCTTTGCTTCTGGATCATCTACTTTTAAATGTCCATCTTCTACCAAATCACTAATGTTTGTAGACTGTACTTTATTCACCTTTACTCCTTTGGTTATTGGATTAATTGCTTTATTTGGTCACTCTCATCTTCTAGTACATATCACCCCCAGTCAGATCCATTGGATGGCGCAACAACCAACCACCGACCACCAATAGATGCCAACCTAGAAGTGACTCAAGAAGACGAAACCTCTCCAACGAGGAGCAGAAAAGAGACTTCAATTGCCTCTCCGGCACCATCTTCTATAGTCTTCTATGGCTAATGGCAACTCAGCGTTCTTAGGCCAAATTGCCGGAGAATCTAGGTTAAAATCTTTCCGCACCCCTGTAATGATAGTCTACAAGTAATTATATCATACAAATGCCTTCATTCAACCTTTTTGGCATACATATGGTAAATCCTTTAGCTGATTTGCATGGTTTTCTACTTGAATACTTTATGGTTGCAACACAATGTATCAAATAACAAAAGTGTGCTGATGCCTCCTGTTATCCCCTTTTAGTACGCCCTCTGTACAGGCGGGGGTGATGGGGAGTGGATACACTAACGGAGGTTCATGAAGCGCCTGGAGGAGGATCGTGTCAAGGGGGCTAAGTGCTAATCGGAATCCTCATCACCACCGTCGGGATATCGCTCTTAACGTTGGCTCTGGTGGGGGCGAGTATAGAAGTTTACGGTCAACTGTTGTCTGCAATGGTCCAGCAACAAGCGACTGCGCTAACCCAACAACTACCCGAAATACTCCGACCAGAGGGAGCAACCACTGCCGAGGAGGGGGAATCACCTCTTGATTCAACAAGTATTCTAGGGAGCATGATTGAGACCCTGATGAACAGCCCCATGTGGCTGGTTCTTGCGGTACTTGGTGTTGCGCTGATCTACGTAGGTTTGTATGTCACGCAGCGGCAAGGGCCGAGGTATTAACCATAAGATACTCAATTTCTAGGGTGCAGAGGCTGCTGAACCTAACAGCAACATCCTACTGCCCCATAGTTCCTATGACCTTTCTGCCCTCCACAAAGTATTTGCCCAAGACCCACATAGGCTTCGAAGCTCCAAAAAAGTACAGCTTCAGGAACAGCAAAGTATCTTCCTTCTCCACCTCCCACAACATCTCATCGAACTGTGCGTATTCTCGTCCTGCTTCTTCTAGATATTTGATCTTCTTCTCTTTGTAGCTCTTTCGCTTATCCTGCTTGTCCCTTTCAAAACTGGTGTCCCTATCAAACTCGCCAGCATCCACACGAGCTTTGTATAGCTTATCCACGAAGTCTTCAGAAAATTCCCAATACCCCCTGCTTGGGTTCTTTAGCGTTCCCTCTCCCTCACACTCCCTCAGCAAACCGCTTACGGAACCGCACTTGGGGTTACCGTTCTCGTATACTCTACCCATCCTCAACGCTATCTCCCCCGTCCTGCCTCCTCCACCTAGGGAATCGATTGCTGCAAACAGGGGACCACGAGCATTACCGTACTGCCTCGTCCAAAAAGGATGTCCAAGGATAGTAAAGTAATGGTTGTTGTGTTGTTCACTATCAATACCCATTACATTACTATCCTCCCGCATCCTTTCTATCTCTGCCTCCGACAAAGAGAAGTATTCGCCAGACAGAAGCTTCCTCATGTCAATAATAAAGTGTCCAGTTTTGTCCTTCTTATCCTTACCTCTCCTGAGAATTTCTGCCTGTTCAAGCCTTAGGATTTTATTTTTCATGGTCTTGGGAGTAGGTATCCTGGCAAGCCCCTGCAAGGTTAGCCAGCTTCCATCTATCCTTACCTCATCCCCGTTCACGATAGACCCGTACTTCCTACCCTGTATCTCTAGAGCTTTGAGGAAATTCCAGTCAGTGTTGTAGGCTCCCTTTATGCGGGGTCTGATCAAGGATAGAAATTCTGAGATGAGGTCAAGACGTTGTTGAACGTCTTCAGGAGAAGTTTTGGGTTCAAGTTTTAGATTCTCATCGTAAATTTCTTTTAGCTCTACCTCATCAAGTCCCTCAAGTTCCTCCTTCTCGTTGTAGAGTAGGGTGGAGTTAATCTTATGGAGTTCCTCCCACCACCATTCTTCGGATCTCCCGTCCATAAGAAGTTGCCCTCCAATAGATATAAGCGTAGATTGTCTG
>JAUJON010000252.1 GCA_030447595.1 Thermosynechococcaceae cyanobacterium YX3bin19 | reverse complement strand
CACGCACCTCCCCTGCGTGCGTCCCACAGCCAACCCCTCGACCCACTACAGCTACCAGTCACTAAGAGCGACCATCCAGGATGGTACAAGCTCGCAGTCTGCCTGGATTAATACCGTAAAAAATATCTAAAGGATCCCATGCAAACTCCCGAATCAGCGCTTTATTTTCCCCACCCCTATCCGGCTGGCTACTGGACGCCGAGCGAGTACGGATTCAGCGTCCAGCCACAGGACTGCTATTTTCAGGCAATTGATGGTACTCAACTGCACGGTTGGTGGATTCCTGCTTCTGCCGACGCTGCAACTCCAGTCCTGCTGTTTTGCCACGGCAATGCCGGCAATCTCACCTACCGGCTGGATAATTTAGAAAAACTCCAGCAGGTGGGGATTTCCACTTTTATCTTTGACTACCGGGGCTACGGGCGTAGTCAAGGCCAACCGAGCGAGGCCGGTCTCTATCAAGATGGTCGGGCGGCCTATGATTTCATCACAGGTGAGCTGGCAGTGGCTCCGAAGCAACTGGTGGCGTTCGGTCGTTCTCTGGGTGGGGCGATCGCCATTGAGCTGGCAGTAGATCCCCAATACCCCTTGGCTGGACTGATTGTCGAATCAAGTTTTACCTCTTTGAGTGACCTGGCAGCAATCTTCTTTCCCCAACTTCCGCCGCAGAGGCTCAGCGGCCAGTATGAATCTCTGGCAAAGATTTCTCAAATCCCGGTGCCGTTGCTGCTCGTGCACGGCCAGCGCGATGAATTGATTCCCTTCACCCAAGCACAGCAGCTCTACGAAGCCGCTCCGGAACCTAAGACTCTATATGTAGTGCCCGAGGGAATGCATAATGACACCTACCTGGTAGGAGGTGCGGGCTATCTAGACCAGATCCGCAGGTTTTGCCGTGACGTGATTCAAGAGGGCTAGGCTGGCAACGGGCTGGGGCTGAACCAAGCTTTGGGGAGCTGGAATCATCTCGCCGCGAAAGTCTAACAACTGAACCAGCGTCAGATAGCCAATGCCGAGAATGAGGGCGATCGCGCCCGTAAGAATGGCGACAATCTTGGAGCGGTCTAAATTCATGAATTTAATTGTTGGTGTTGTGGGAGTTTTCTCGGGCTACCTGCTCCAGTGGCGTGGGAGCCAAGAATTCAGCAGTTTGCACCTGTTGTTCTAGATCTTGCGTAGAGGAGACTAATTTGCTCAACCCATTCACTAGATTACGTAGGTTTTTGCGGAACTCTGGGTCACCCGTCAATTCATCAACCTCAGTTGTAATTTTTTGGGTGTTTTGAAAAGTGACCCGCGCCGAGTCGAGGGTTTGCTGCAGTACAAGCAAGTTAGTGGGGCTGTTGAGCGCTGTTGTGAGATCCCGCAGGTTGGTAGAGGCTTGGGCAGCATTGGCAGCCAAGACTTCCAAATTCCCGACTAGCTCACCCTGAGAAACCCGGTTCAGAGTAGGGCTAAGGCGACCAACGGTGACGCGGAGCTCCCGACTCGCTTGGCTCAAGTTATCTAAGGTTGTCGTCAGGGTGCCCCGGTTTGTCTGGGTCAAATTACTGACTTGATCGGCGGCACTTCCCACCCGGTTAGCCGCATGGCTCAGCTGGTTAAGGGTAGGACCGGAACGCCTTGCGACCTGGTTCAATTGGTTGGCGGCTCGCGTCACCGAATTAGCAGTCTCAGAGAAATTAGCCAACTCTTGCTGGGTTTGTTTAGATAACTGATCGACACTTCCGGCTGCAACCGAAATATTGCGGGTTGCCCGGTTAATGTTGCCAATCAGCACTGGATCGCTGAGAACTTCCGACAATCGCACGGTTGCCCGCACGAGTTCATCGTAGCTGACCCCAATACGGCCTTGGAGGGTATCGCCATTACAGACAATTAGATTGGGATTACAGTCTGGTTCAAAGGGCTGCAGATCTGCGGCGATCGCCGCGCTAGACAGCGGCTTGCCGGGGATGAGGTCAACCGAAACCTCGCCAATAAATCCCGACTGGCTGGCTTCTACAATGACATCCCGGGGAATCAGTAGGTCAACTGAATTAATTTCAGTCATAACGACGACCCCATTGGGTCCTGGTTGAATTGCCGCCACTCGCCCGACAGTCACCCCCCGGAACTGGACGGGATTGCCAGCATCTAGCCCGGCTGCGTCGGCAAACTCAATGTTGACTTGATAGCTGCGCTTGCCCGGCTGCAAGCCCCGCAGCCATAGGGCTACTATCCCAAAAAGGCCAATACCCAGGAGAATTAATAAACCAACTGAACCTTCTCGAATCGTTCGCGATCGCATAGGTTTATCCTTGTTTACGTGCGGAGGTTCAAAGCCAAGGAATTAAACAGCATGACTGAATACCTCAATCGGTCCCTTAACTTGGCCGCTGAAAAATTGGCGAACATAGGGATTATCTGTGGTATCGATGTCCTTGATTGCTCCCTGCCATTGCACCCGGCCGTGATAGAGCAACACAATCCGATCAGCAGTGCGGCGAATTGTACTGTCTTGATGCGTGACGATGAGAAAAGAGTTACAGCAACCTGCAGACTGCTGTAACTGGCGGATTAAGTCCTCAATTACCGTCGAAGCAATGGGATCTAGTCCAGCAGTTGGCTCATCATAAAGCAGTAGCTGGGGATTGTCCTGAGGGTTATCTGGATTGGCCATGATGGCACGCGCAAAACTAACTCGCTTGCCCATTCCCCCAGAAAGATCTGCAGGATAAAGATCCCCAGTTGCGGGCAGTCGCACCGTTGATAGTCTTTCTTCCACC
>JAUJON010000251.1 GCA_030447595.1 Thermosynechococcaceae cyanobacterium YX3bin19 | reverse complement strand
CGTGCATTATCTATCTCTGATATCGAAAGATATATGCGGGGCAGTAAAGCAAACCAGTTAGTGCTATCGCTCGATGCTTGCCACACTGGAGTTGATGTGGGAAGAGATGTTACCGATCCAGAATTTCTTCACAACGTTTACGATCTAGCAACTGGTTTTGCCCTAATTGCTGCTAAGTAGGAAGGCGAAATTAAATATAAGATAGTTAAGAAACAATTTCACCTTTGCTTAAGATGCCTGCCCCACTTCAAATCAGGTTGACAGCCGAAGAGGAGCGCACGCTGAGTGAACTACGAGTGGCTCAGAATGTGCCCCAACGAACGCGAGATCGCGCTCATATGCTGAGACTGAATGCTCAAGGCTGGACAGTTCCAGGCAGTGCAGAAATTTTCAACTGTCATGAACATACGGTGCGCTCCTCCATCGAACGTTGGCAAACACGAGGACTCGGCGGGCTTTGGGAAGCACCAGGGCGGGGTGCGAAGCGCAAATGGCAGGAAGCGGATATGCAGCATTTGGAGCAATGTCTGGAAGCGGATCAACGCACCTACAATAGTCATCAACTGTCGGTCAAACTCGAACAAGACAGACAAGTCTTGCTCAGTCCAGACCGGATTCGGCGAATATTACAAAAAAGGGGTGGCGATGGAAGCGCACCCGACACTCGCAACATCACCAGCAAGACCCAGATTTACGACAACTCAAACAAGCCGACCTCGAAACGTTAGAGTTGGCAGCAAAAGAAGGACACATTGATTTGAAATATTTGGATGAAGCGGGCTTCTGTTTGTACAGCCCAGTCAGCTATAGCTATAGTCGCATCGCTCAGCAAAAACGGTTAGAACAAGTGCCGATGCGTGGCAACCGCATTAGCATTCTGGGACTGTGGCAACCGGAACAGCAGTTTGAGTATGCGCTGGCTCAAGGCGGGTTCGCGGGTGAGAGCTACATCAAGGTTATGGACTGGGTTGCTCAAAAAGCTGCACTGACACTGGAACAGACCGGACGCTTCATGGTGATAGTGCAAGATAATAGCTCGATTCACAAACGAGAACTGGTGCGGCAACATTGGCGGAAGTGGCAAGACCAAGGGTTATTTCTGTTCTTCTTACCGCCCTACAGTGCCGAGATGAATCGGATTGAAGATCAATGGCATCAACTCAAAACGCATGAAATTGCCGGGCAAATGTTTGAAGATGAATATGATTTGGCGCTGGCGGTGATCAAAGGGATGAAAATGCGAAGTGAAGCAGGCGGATATTGGCTTGAGCGTTTTAAGTTTAATTCCACCTAGCTACTTAGACCTCTTGCGTGAATAGGTAGAAGGGGGATAGAAGGTAGGTTAAGGAGGAAACAGTCATGACCTATGAGCAACTTCAATCTCTCAAGCCCAGCGTTTTCAAGCGCAAGTGCGGTGTCCGTCAAGAGACCTTCGAGCAGATGACAGAGGTGCTACGCCCTCATCTTGATCGCCGAGGGAAACGTGGCGGACAGCCCAAACTTAGCGTCGAAGACCAACTGCTGGTTGTACTCGAATACTGGCGGGAATATCGCACTCAATTTCATATTGCCAGCAGTTGGGGAATGAGTGAGTCAGCGGTGTGCCGTCTGATCCAGAAGGTAGAAACGTTACTGATGAACTCTGGCAAGTTTCGCTTACCTGGCAAAAAGCAGCTTTATCAGAACGCATACACCTGGAGTGTGCTGGTGGTCGATGTAACTGAAAGCCCGATCGAACGCCCGAAAAAAAACAGCGAGCTTACTACAGTGGCAAGAAAAAGCGGCACACGCTGAAAGCGCAAGTAGTGGTCAATCAAGCCAGCGGACAAATCATCTGCACAGCGTTTGGCAAAGGGCAAGTTCATGATTTTCGCCTGTTCAAACTACATCGCCTTCCGATGTTACCCGAGCAGTTATGCTTGAGCGACAAAGGGTATCAAGGGATTGCAAAACTACATTCGAGCAGTTGTACGCCGACCAAGAAGCCGCGCAAATCTAAGCTTGACAAGTTTGAGCGTCAACACAATCGATTGCTAGCCCGGTTGCGGGTAGTAGCTGAACATGTCAACCGCAAGCTGAAGATATTTCGCATCTTGGCAGAGCGTTATCGCAACCGACGCAAGCGTTTTGGCTTACGCTTCAATTTGATCGCTGCCATTATCAACTTCGAGCTTTACCGCTCTTCCTGATTCACGCAAGAGGTCTATTGAGCAAGCTAGAATTCGTGGATCAAATTCTTGCCAGATATGCTGAATCTAAACCCCAATTTATTGATTTAGATGCCCTACAAGCCTCTCAGACTCCGGGAAATTTAGCCAAGCGCAATGGAGAAGTATCTACGGACTCTGTTGCGAAAAGCGAGTCTATGTTTACGAAATCTGGAATTCTACCGCGTTCAATTCTCAGAACGGGCAGTCGCCTGAAACGGGAGCTAAACTCTAATTCCGATATGCAAGTGTTACAAGAGTTTCAGCTTTCCCGTCGCCGTACAAAGAGTTCAATTCGGTTTCTCCTGATCTTGATTGTGGTTCCCATCCTGGTTCAACAAGTTTCCAAAAACTTTGTTTTCTCACCCATCATTGACCATTTTCAAAAGAGCGATCACATTGAAATTGTCCTAAACTCCCAAATGGAACGTGAGGCGATCTCAGAAATTGAATTATTTGAGAAAAAGATCAAGTTTGAAGAGATAATCGGACAACTTCCTCGTTTCTCGCCAGAAGAATATGAGGAGATGGTTAATGAAAAAACTTTAGAAATTGCCAAAGATT
>JAUJON010000250.1 GCA_030447595.1 Thermosynechococcaceae cyanobacterium YX3bin19 | reverse complement strand
AAAGTAATCGTGTTGTTCATGCCATTGTCGATGATGTTGTCCACGTTGATGTTGGAATCGACAAAGGTGAAAGTGTTATTGTCACCATTAATCCGCAGCGGCGCAGTACCGTTTGCGAAGAAATCAACATCTTCGAGTTCAAAGGTATTGCCATCACCTATAACATTCAAGCCAAACGTACCGTTGCCCCTGAAGATAACCTCAGATAGCATGAAGTCATTGTTTTGGCTGCGAACTTCGATACCGCTTTCACCATTTCCAGTGATGTCAGTGTCGGTAATATTAATCGTGTTACCGGCACTATTTCTGCTGACAAATAGACCATCAGTCTCGTTGCCTGCTATTTCGCTGCTGCTAATGCCGACGATGTTCTCAACGCCCGAGACATTCACACCAGCATCACCGTTGTTATTAATCTCGGCTAATTCTATGTTTACCGTAGCGCGATCAAGTAGTCCATCGAGTTCGGCACCATCACTGCCGTTGCTGTTTGCTTCAATTTGAGAAAAGTTGGAAATAGAGCCATCTCCAGCAATAAAAATGCCTTCTCCATCGTTGAAGCTGAATCTCCGGTCGCTGATATCGAGACCTTCGTTATCGATAATGTTTAAGCCGTTAGCATCAAGTACTTCCTGAGGAATCTCATCGATATCATCATCACTCTCAACTCGAGCAAAGGGAGCGAGAGTAGCAGCATCTGCAATCGCAAAACCCTCTATGTCAGCAGGAACGAGTTCCCCGGTTGCTGCATCAATGACTTCAGCAACAAAAGTCGCTTCTCCGGTTTCGGTGTCGATAGTATAAAGATTACTATCTTCGGTAATTCCGTACAGCGTACCGTCAGGAGCAAAGTCAAGACCTGAATCTTTGTTAACATCGAAGTCTAAACCAAAGTTGCCTACAAGGCTAAGCTCGCCCGTTTCTAAGTCAACGCTATAGAGAGAATCAGTAAGCCGGAAATCAGAAGCAAAAGCATTTCCTTCTGAGTCAATAGCGAGTCCGTCAACATAGATTCCCTCGGTCGTACCGACCAGTTCTTCTACTAAAGGACCCTCGATAACATCGCCATTTTCATCAGTAGGAGGCTCAGCCGGAATTCTATACAGTGCTGTGACAATTGGGTCAGCCTCTTCGTTACTTTGGACGTTGAAAATCGTGCTGGTGGTTGGATCGTAAGCAGCACCCGATTCGTTACCAATCCGACCCTGGGTTATACCAACTATTCTTTCAGGAGGCGCTTGAACGTCGCGCACTACTAAGCCAGGACCCTCGTTTGCTTCACTAACGCCGAAGATGGTGAATTCAGGGTCTTCGCCTCCTCTAACGTCACCGATAGGAACAGCCGCTAGGCCTTCGATTTCCTGATCCTCTTCGAGAGCAGGTAGTAGATCGGGTCCTGAGATGGTTTGGGATCTAATCGTACCTAGATTAATTGCTTCCCCAGTTTCTAAGTCGATCGCGTAAGCGTTGGCGTTACCGTCGGAAATGGTAAAACCGAAGGTGCCTTCGGTAATGGCTTGCCCTTCGATAAGGGTATTGATCATTTCTTCGTCCATGAGCTGTAAGCTCTCCTTTTGTTAAGTTGTTGTAAAAAATTTGTGCTTAACTTGCTCTAACAACTAGTGATAAGGTTCACAATAGAGTGCAAAGGTAAAGTTGAAATGATTACCTTGTTATACAAACATTAAGTTTTGGTTGTGTCTACGTTATTCCAGTGTTATACAAGCATCAAATTTTGGTTGTATCTACTTTATTTCTGTTGAGCATGGATTACGCAGGTAAGGTGACCTGTTGAGCATGGATAATGCCCGATTTAGATATCTTCCTGCAGCGTACTAAGTTCAAGCTAGGTGAAGGTAGATAAGTGAATGTTTTTTGCTTATTGGGGTAAACATTCTGCCCATCCTGTTTCTAGGTTTTTTGTACCTACCTACTTAACTTGTCGACTTACGTCCTCCGAAAATCGCGTGCCCTGCTTTCATCCAGTACACGTCTACATCTATGAATTCAGCTTTCTCTAGCCAGTTCAATTGGTCGTAAAGTGGTGATGGCTTGTCAACTGGATCTGGATTAGGAACCGAGTATAAATTCCAGTTAGACCGTTGAAAATACTCAAATGCAATGAGAGATCTCCGTCTGCTCAAAGATCTCTCTCGAACTGCATTATCCCACTGTTGAGCAGCAACTTTGACTCCCACTTCGTTTCGGGGCTGAACCAAATCTGCTATAACAAAAACGCCTCCAGGTGCTAATGCAAGAGTGATATCTCGAAACAGAGCTTGCTTCTGCTCTGTGTCTAGATGATGAATGGCAAGCGACGATAAGACTCCATGAATAGGCATAGAGAACTTGCGCCACATAGCTGCTCTAACCTCAAATTTCCCCACCTCAGCTCGATCTCCGAACTCTGTAAGTGTTGATGCTGCTTTCTCCAACATTGTTGGTGAGCCATCGAGGGCAATTACACGGTAATTGGGATATTGAGCAAGTATGGCGCGAGAAAGGAAACCTTCCCCACAGCATAACTCGACTACAATCGCATCACTAGGCAGATCAGATAGCAGGTCACAGATTAGCTGGATTTGCAGCTCCCTTTCTGGCACAAAGTACTGGCTAAACTCGGCGAAATATTGACTGTCATCCTCACTCCACTCTGGCTTTGATTCGTACATATCTAAAACTTTATTATTTGTCATGTTGCATATCCTTGCTTTGTAAACTGCGTGACAATTAGGACTCTAGTCGGTTTTTGAAACCTTTTCCCTTTCCCTTTCG
>JAUJON010000249.1 GCA_030447595.1 Thermosynechococcaceae cyanobacterium YX3bin19 | reverse complement strand
ATGGGTGTGCTGACAATCTGCCTTTACCTGATCAATCAGTAGATGCAGCTATTATCATGCTTGCCTTCCACCATTTTCAGAATTATCGGCAAGCCTTGCGGGAAGTCCGCAGAGTTACAGGTGGTAGGCAGCTAGTTTTGTTTACTTACAATCCAGAGATGATTTCTGTTTTTTGGTTGTCGGAATATTTTCCATCGTTCATTTCAGATGTAAAGTCTACGTTTTTGCCAATTTCAGAGTTAATAACTGAAGTCAAATCAATTATGGGTAAAAGCGTGAATGTGATATCCTTCGCGTTACCGCATGATTTATCAGATTCATTCGCTGCGGTTGGCTGGGCACGACCAGAACTTTACTTAGACAGCAGTGTTCGTAATGGGATCTCATCCTTTAGCAAAACAACTGATGATGAATTAGAGCAAGGGTTATCGAGGTTACGTGAGGATTTAGAGACAGGGATTTGGAATCAGAAGTATGGATACCTGCGCCAGCAGTCACAGCATGATGTAGGTTATCGTTTTGTGCACACCACCGCATAACATTGCGCTGAACCGGAACGGAGCATAGGTATCGGTTTGGTGAAAAGGTTGTTGCCGTCTGGTTAGCTTAACGTTATGTTGCTTGGTTCTCGGCGAGGACGTGACCGAAAGGTCTCCTGTGGGTTTTTTCCGGGTTAAGTTGGTGTGCGGCTGTGAGTAAAGCAGAACCTGGAGATTGGCTTGGGCATCAACTTGAATGACCAGTCCCAGTAAGGAGCAAGCCTCATTAACCGTAAGCGTCAACTTCGCCGCGAACTAGGTTTATCACCCGTTAACTACAATCCCTTTCTTGAGAAGAGGTTTTCACCCTACCTTGTTGTTGCATTGTTTTCCTCAGTTTTGGGTCGGCCTCAACCCGATTGGGCAGCAAACACGGTAGTCGCAAGTTTCACGTTCTATGATGGGACGCAAGACGGAGCAGAACTCACTCCAGAACTAAAGCAGTTTTTGGATGCAGGTGAGCCGCCGATTGTCTTTACCCTAGGATCAGCCGCTGTAATGAACGCTGGCACCTTCTACCAGGAAAGCCTTGATGCTGCCAATCAACTCAACCGCCGTGCTGGTCTGTTGATTGAAAACAATCCACCGTTAGAGAAACTTTCGTCAGATGTTCTGGCTGTCAACTACGCGCCGTATTCTCAAATTTTTCCTCGCGCTTGTGCGATCGTGCATCAAGGTGGAATTGGAACCACAGCTCAGGCATTGCGCTCCGGTCGTCCAACTATTGTGATGCCCTACAGCCATGACCAACCGGATAATGCTGCACGGCTTGAACGATTGGGAACCTCAAAGACAATTTCCCGTAAAAAGTACTCGACTTGGCGAGTTGTCAAAGAGTTGCGTGAGTTATTGGATGATTCCAGCTATGCAGCAAAAGCCGCAGAAATTGGACGTACTGTGCAAGCAGAAAATGGTGTGCGAGTAGCGTGTGATGAGATTGAAAAACAACTTAGAGAAGCAGCAGTCTTGTCGTGAGCACCAGCAGCCCAACTTCATCGTTATGCCGCGAGTCCTCGGTGAGGGCGCAGCGAGAGACTACCTGTGAGACGCAATACCTAGTAAACTGAGTGCTCGATTATGGCGTAGCTGGGAAGCTTGGAGGGCAGTCAATACTGAGTTTACACAGCCAAATTTGAGGGCAGCGAGAGCTGGTTGTTAGCATATTCTCAATAACTAGCTCAACAGGTGTATGAAAATCAGAGCGATCATTCATCCCGCATAAGAAGCTGGTTATTGGGCAGAGGTCCCCGCACTTTCCGGTTGTGTTACTGAAGGTGACACAATGGAGGAGGTGATGGCGAATTTGCAGGATGCTATTGAAGGTTGGCTCGATGTTGCCAACAGTCGTAATGCAATTGAGTCAACCGATCAAGTTGTCGAAATTGCTGTATGAGATCTATTTCTGGCAAGCGGTTATGCAAGATTGTGGAGCAAAAAGGTTGAATTTTGCGAAGAATTACTGGCAGCCATCACATCTATGAAGTCCACCCAAACAGTTTTTAGTTTGTAAATAGCAATAGAACTCCAGAGCTCCCCAGCCGTTCTCGCGTCCACAACCACTCATTTTGTAGCTACCAAAGGGACTCGATGCAAAGTGTCCCCAAAATCAGCCGGACTTCAGCAGCGGGCAATTCCCTCCTGCCGAGCAATCTGTTGCACCGCACCCGCAACCGCAGTTACCACCCGTGGATCAAAGACCGAAGGAATAATGTTGTCCCGGTCTAGATCTCCAGGACTGATCAAGGCGGCGATCGCAGCGGCGGCTTCTAGCTGCATCGTCATGGTGATCGAGACGGCGCGGCAGTCCAAGGCCCCGCGAAAGACGCCGGGAAAGGCCAGAACATTGTTGATCTGGTTGGGGTAGTCACTCCGACCCGTTGCCATCACAGCCACCTCGTGTTGCACTAGCTCCGGTTGAATTTCCGGAATCGGGTTTGCCATAGCAAACACAATCGAGTCGGGAGCCATCGAGTGCACTATCTCCGGTGTCACTACACCGGGAACACTAACGCCGAGAAATACATCTGCTCCCTGCAGGGCGTCTGCCAGGGTTCCCGCTTGGCCCTGAGCAAACTCGCGCTTAGCCCCAGCCAAGTTCGAGCGCTGGGTGGAGACAACTCCCTGGGAGTCACACAGCCAAATTTGCTCGACCCCCGCTTTACGAAGCAAGCGGGCGATCGCCACGCCAGCAGCGCCAGCGCCATTAAACACAACACGCACCTGAGATAGAGACTTG
>JAUJON010000248.1 GCA_030447595.1 Thermosynechococcaceae cyanobacterium YX3bin19 | reverse complement strand
GAAGGTGGTGGCCAAGCTGCTAACCAAGCTAATACCTACATCGACTACGCCATCAACGCCCTAAGCTAGTCTTCTGATGTAGTGCCCGGAAGAATGAGCGAGTGCTGGCATGCTTAGCTAGCAGTTGCTGATTATTCCGGGCATAGTTTTTCTTATTTTGAAAATAAAATCTTAACTGCTTACGCTGGGAGAATAAATATGCGCACTTTAGAAGTGGCTAACTTGGTAGCAGCGCCACAGCTAGGTATTTCTGCTTTTGACGCCTCATCAAGGGTTGAGTTGCGGCCCGACTGGACGGAGACTGATCTTCAAGGGGTGATCCGAGCCACCTACCGTCAAGTTTTAGGCAATGACTATGTGATGAAGTCTGAACGCCTAACCTATGCTGAATCTTTACTTCGCAATGGCAATATTACCGTTCGAGATTTTGTCCGGACGATCGCTAAGTCAGAACTATATAAATCCAAGTTTTTCTATTCCAGCTACGGTAACCGCTTTATTGAACTCAATTTTAAGCACCTGCTAGGGCGGCCACCTTACGAGGAAGCAGAGTTAATTTATCACTTCGATCTCTACAATGAGCAGGGCTATGATGCTGAGATCGATTCCTACATTGACAGCAGGGAGTATGAAGAGAGCTTTGGTAACAACGTTGTCCCCTACTACCGGGGATTTATGGTTGAACCAGGGGTGAGAACGGTTGGTTTTACGCGGATGTTCCGGCTCTACCGGGGTTACGCCAGCAGCGATCGCTCTCAGCACGGCGGGAAACTGCCTCGTTTGACCCGTGAACTTGCCCAAAACCGAACCTCCAGGATCAACAAACCTAGTAGCGGTTCCTGGAGCTACGGTGGTATTCCCAAAGATGCTGCCCCCAGACAAGCCCTTGGAGGTTCTTACGGAGCAAGTTCTAAGGTCTTGCGCCTTGAGGTCGTGGGAGTGCGTCAACCTGGGTATCCTAAAGTTCGCCGCAGTAGCACCGCCTACCTTGTCCCGCTAGACCAGATGCTCGCTAAGATGCAGCAGATCCAGCGCAGCGGTGGCAGGATTGTCAGCGTTACGCCAGCTAGCTAATTATTAGTAGCGTGCGTTCCGCCAGCTGGGGGCCTCGCCGCCGAGCCCTGAGCTAGGCAAATGTAGTCTGAAATCCAAAGTTTAAAGCCAAAGGCTTACAGCACTGATAGGAGATATTCGAGTCATGTTTGGTCAACCCGCACTTGGCAGTAGCAGACTGAGTAATGCCGAAAATCGCATGTTTCGCTATGAGGTTAGGGGTTTCCGTCAAACCTACGAATCCGATCAAGTTAGCTACCCAATTCGGAACAGCGGTAGTTTCTTTATCACCGTGCCCTACAACCGGATGAATGAAGAAATGCAGCGAATCCTACGGTTAGGGGGCGAAATTGTCAGTATCCACCCTTTAACGGGTGAGCAGGCAAGTAGCCAAGCTAAAAGTGAAGCCACAGCAGCCCACCAAAACGTTGAAGCTGAAAGTAAAGACAAAGCTGTAGGAGCACAGTTACAGAGTAAATAGCTGACACCTAGACTCTAGTACTACTGCTCTTTCACACTAGACCTATGCTAGAGACCATCGAACAGCATCCTGAATCTGGGCCGCCGTCAACTGAGTCACCCGGTAGTGGCCCTTTAACAGTAGAGCAGGCTATTGCCAATCTTCATCACGAGGATTTAAGTCTGCGCTATTACGCTGCTTGGTGGCTGGGCAAGTTCCGGGTACGGGAACCCGCTGCCATTGAAGCTTTGATTACCGCTCTAGGCGATGAGGCTGATCGGACAGAACTGGGTGGATACCCCCTACGGCGGAATTCAGCGCGGGCCTTAGGTAAGTTAGCGGATCAACGGGCGGTACCAGGGCTAATTCAGTGTCTGGATTGCTCAGACTACTACGTCCGCGAGGCAGCTGCTCAGTCCCTAGGGATGCTGGGTGCTCCAGCCTGCATTCCCCCCTTAATTCAATTACTGGCGGGTGGCGTGGAGGCAGCGCAGCCTGTGCCTGGGCAACCTCACCTGACACAGCCCTATGAAGCTGTATTAGAAGCCCTAGGAGACTTGGGAGCAACAGTGGCTATTCCCCTGATCCAACCTTTTCTGGATCACTCAGTGGAACGGGTGCAGTACGCAGCCGCCCGGGCCCTGTATGCCTTAACTCAAAAGCCAGTTTATGGGGAACGCTTGGTCCAGGCGTTAGCGGGTAGTAACTTGCAGTTGCGGCGAGCTGTCTTATCCGACTTAGGGGCCAGTGGCTATCTTCCGGCCGCGGAGGCGATCGCACAGGCTGCGGTTGAAAATAGCTTTAAGCTCATGGCCCTTAAGGGATTGCTAGATAATCATCTCAAACAAACTGAGGCTACCCCCCTATCTAACTCAGCACAGCGGGTTTTGGCTTTGATGGATTCATTGCTGTAGGCTTTCAGCTTTAAGAGGCGACAATGTTGACTCATACTAGTTCCTTCATTCAAGCTATTGAGCAAGCGACAACGCCTGCTGATTTAGTAGCAGCCGTGCAAGCTCTAGCAGAGGCACAGCTGGAAGCAGAAATTCCTACTTTAATTGCTGTTTTGGGTTACAACAATCCAGCTGCTGCAGCGATCGCCGTTAAAGGTCTAGTGCAATTGGGGGAGGTTGCAGTTCCCCAGTTGCTCAAGCAGATCGACGACTACAACTATGGGGCTCGTGCTTACTCGGTCCGAGCTTTGGCAGCGATCGCTGACCCCCGAGCCTTGAATATCCTGTTGAGTTCAGCAGCTACAGATTTT
>JAUJON010000247.1 GCA_030447595.1 Thermosynechococcaceae cyanobacterium YX3bin19 | reverse complement strand
TTGATTGAGCAGCTCAAGCATCCGTCCATTCAGATGTCCCTTGCGTAAGCCCTGTAGGTAACAGGTGTAACCCAAAGCGAATGCCTTGAGGATCACGGCAAGCACAAAACTTGCCAAAGCCAGGTTCCTCAGGACCCGGCTCATCTGTTTCCCCTCCCAACTCCTTAACCCGTGCGATTGCTGCCATTAGATTAGGAACATCGAAGAAGATAAAGAACTGGGGTTCTGGATCATTGCCATGTAATCCGACTTTAATCGATGGCGTTTGAAACCAACCTTCATCATCACTACCCATCGGATGAAAGCTCCACCCAAAAAATTGCTCGAAAAAGATACGGGAAAGCGCTGCCTCTTTCGCGCCAATTTCAAGATAAGACACTTCGCTAGCCATTTTACGTCTCCCAACTCTAATGGATAAGACGCTACGATAGCTTTGGTTAGGGCATGGTGTCTTGAATAAAATTGACCTTGCTATTCATGAATGATATCGCCAGGAGTGCCAAGAAGGTCGGGGAAATGGGCTGTTTGGTACACTGTTGGGACACACCCAGCAAACCAATGAAATTCTCTTGTGAAGTGGCTTTGGTCGCTATAACCGCACGTTGTTGCGATTTCACTCAGCGCGTAATGCTCTGAATCGGTCAGAAGTTGATGAGCACGAGTAAATCGAATCCGACGGGCAGCGGCTTTTGGTGTAACCCCAATTTGCTCTCGAAAACAGGTTGCAAAATGTCGATCGCTCCAACCTAGCTCTCTAGCAAGATGTCGAATTGGAATGCATCCACCATAGTTTTCAAGCTGTTCCCAAGCCCATTGAACCTCTGATCGAATGGTCTGATTTGACCTAGTAATTTTTTCGGCAAGAAATCGCTCCACTAGAGCAAAGCACTTCTGCCAAGAAGAACTCTCACTTAGTTGTTCAGCAAGCAAATCCGCATCGCTGCCCCAAAGATCTTTTAAGTCAACAATTCCTTGCGTCAACTCAGCAGATGCACCACGGAAAAGCTTGTTTGCAGTCCAAGGAAGAAGTTCTATCTCAATACAACGTTGAACTCCCTCATGTTTGACAAGCAAAGGCTTTTCACCTAATCCAACCACAAAGGCTTGCGAGTGAATAGATGTTGCGGAACCCACAGGATTAATCCGTAAGCGATCGCCGAATCCTAAAATAACGATGACTCGATCTCTAGGAACCTCAAGCCGACAAACAGGGCGACCTGTATCCTCATGGTAGCCGCTATAGGAACAAGCCCAGCTTTCGAGATTTTCAGATGGCATTCCCGCCACATATTCCCACAAAGCCATGTTCGAGTCGATGCCAGTCTTCTGTTCCGAGCCATCAGCCATTCCACTCTCCCTTGACTGTAAATTTCGAGACTGAGGCAAAGACCGTAATTCAACGCCACCTAACGGTGCGGCTGAGGGGCTGTAAGTACCTTTGCATTCACACTAGAGATTTTGGTCAGTCCGCTCCAGCCGAATTGTTAGACAGTTTCACGACAGCACAGCTTCAACCACGGCCTGCGGTGCTTCACGATGCGGAAAGTGCCCGACCCTCGCTAGCGATTGCACTCTCACCCCGTCCAGAAAATATCGCTGCAAACTCTCGTCATTAAGAGGCGATCGCTCCACACCATCGTCGGCTCCTGTGATGATTTTAGTTTCACACTTCACAGGTATGGGTGTCTGTAGCTGTTTTCGCAGTGCGTCATCGGCTGGGTCAGTCTCTGCATTGGTAATGTTTGTCTGGTATGCTGACAACGCTACCCGCATCCAGTCATCCCCTTCCAACGAAGGCAATATCTTGCTTAATGCCTCTTCACGCGCTTGAGCGTTCCACGAGGGCGACCATTCCTGCCAAAGCGCCCTTGCAAATCCCGCTCGATCATACTGTAAGACCATTTCGCCTATAGGAACATTGAGCATCCACACATACCACAGTGTCTTCAACTGCGGATACGAAAACCCTTGAGCCTTAGCCATTTCAGTCATTGAGTAAACGCCATACCAGTTGAGCTTAACGAGCCGAGAAACTCGATTGGGAAACTGCATTGCAACGATTTCTGCCGTTGGTGACCCCCAGTCTTGTCCAACAACAACCAGGTTGCTCAGGTTGAGCGCCTCTACTAGGTCCAGTGCATCCTGCCCGAGGGCAGCAAAGTCACCAGCGCGGGGTATCTCATCGTTGAGAAAGCGAGTCGGCCCGCATCCCCGGATGAATGGGGCAATGACGCGCCGGCCCTGCTCAACTAGTCCTGCCATAACAGGTATCCAAGCCGTTGCATTGTCGGGAAAACCGTGCAGGAGCAGAACAGGCGGCGCATCTACCGGACCATCATCGAGATATGCAATTTCTAATCGTGATGTAGATGTGATTCTATGTTGCATAATGTTCCTCTAACTAAAGAAGCTAGCTGAGGCTGTGTAAGAATTTTACGCAACTTCAGTCAGCCACTGCGGTCGTTGCCTCAAACTAGGTGCGAGGTTAAGTATTAGAATGGTTGCTTAGCAAATCTCTTTGAGAGTTGATTGCATCAGTCTGCTTATTAAAGACTAAGTCCGAGTGTGCTGCAAAAGCTATTGAGGTTGACAAGCGACAGTCAAACCTTAGAGATGCAGTTGACTAACTATAAGTAGATGGAAAAATTCCATCTATGCTCCTGACAGAGTATATATACGGAGACCAGTCCACCTATTTCTCCCATACAGGTGATTAGGCTGAAACCTTGTCACATATTACCCCCCACAGATGATTAGTCGGGTAGCAGGGCTATATCACTACAGCCCCGCCCCCTCAAAACCGGAC
>JAUJON010000246.1 GCA_030447595.1 Thermosynechococcaceae cyanobacterium YX3bin19 | reverse complement strand
GTATGCCATGGAACGGCAGGCAAGGGAGAGTACTCTCAGTGCTGATGAGCGGTATTGGAGAATACGTTGAAACTGACCCAGGGTGTATGCGGGAAACAAACCCACCTGGAGGGGTAGCAAGAGAAGAGAGTACAAAAGTATAAAGAACTAATTAGGGTTAAGCGTTTTTCGTCTCATAGAATCGCCTTTAAGCTCAAAACGGTGCGCTTGGTGGAGCAGGCGATCCAGAATAGCATCGGCAAGGGTAGGTTCGCCAATGTAGTCATACCACTGGGCCACGGGTAACTGTGAGGTGATGATAGTGGAGCCCTTGCCGTGGCGGTCTTCCATAATCTGCAAGAGAGCCAGCTTAGCTTGCTGGTCCAGGGGTTGGAGTCCCCAGTCATCGAGGATAAGTAAATGCTGTTTTTCAAGTCTGGCCAGTTCTCTGCTGTAGGAAGCATCGGCTTTGGCCACATGGAGTTTCTCAAGCAACCTGGGCAGGTGACAGTAACAGACGCGGTAGCCTGAGCGGCAGGCCTGGCAGCCTAAGGCCGAGGCCAGAAAGCTCTTGCCACAGCCGGCCGCTCCAGTGAAAAACGCGTTCTCTGCCCTTTTGATAAAGCTGCAATCTGACAAGCGTAACCACTGATCCTGACTCAGGTTACGAGCCGGTAAAAAGTGAACTTCTTCCAGTGAGGCCTGGTAACGGAAACGGGCGCTGCGGATGGCGGTTTTAGTTTTTTGGTGATGCCGCTGCTCGTACTCGGCATCCAGTAGTTGTGCCAGGAGCTGGTCAGTAGGTGGATGCTGGTGGACGGGTAGTTGCAAGAGGGCCTCAAAGGCCCCAGCCATGCCCAGTAGTTTCAGCTGCCGCATGCGCTCAAGAGTTGCCTGGTTGTTCATAAGAAAGGGATTAACAGGAAAAGGGGTTAAGTAATTACTGGTAAGCCTGTGTTACTGGTAAGCCTGCTTGCCGCGGATGTTTTCGTGCAGGGGTGGGGTAGTGACAATAAAGGCTTGGCTCTCGGGCAACTCTTCCAACCCTTTATCGAAGATGGAGCGGATGAGCTTGTAGCTCACTGATGCGAACACAAGTGCCCGGGCACAGGCTTTTTCCAGGCGGTCTTTGCCCACCTTCTTCTCCAGGGTGAGCACTCCCAGACAGGATTTATAGGTTTGTTCGGGATGGGTACGACTACTGAGCAGGGCCTCAATAGTCAGCAGGGTTTGTTCTCCCACTCTGGCAGCCCATTGTTTGAAGTAGTCCGGGCTCCAGTCGGGTACCCACTGGTGGTGGGACGGCAGGTGTTCCCTGTGGGTGGAGTAGCCGTACTTGGTGAGGCTTCTTTTGTGGAGGGCAACGCGTTCGTACTGACAGCAGATCTCTACCCACTCTAAAGTGTAGATGAGTTTGACCACCTGGCCCAGGTAACGGAAGGGGACCGAGTAGTAATGCTTATCTTCCGAGAGCAGCACGTGGCGGACCCCAGTCTCGGCCTGGTCGAGGGTCCGTTCTTCTGCACCTTGCCCCGGTAGTAGTGCCTGAGCTCATACACACTGGCAGGTAAAGCTTTTAGAGCAGGCCTTTCCCGCTCCTCAAACAACTGCCTGCGGGAGTACTCCCTGCCCTGGAAGCGGGTCTGATTGTGCTTTTCAGTGAGTTCACTGATAGCCGCGTTGAGTTCGGATAGGCAGTGAAACACCCGGTTACGCAAGGGGGGCGTATACTCTTCCATAGACAATATCAACAGCACCTTCCACCGTGGACTGATGACACGAAGTGTCAGGTCCACTTTGATTTATCTTTTGGCTTTCTGACCCGGGCTGGCAGAATAGTAGTCTGGTAATGAAGGGCGAAATCAGCAAGCGTCTGGTTGAGTTCGGGCTCATAGCGGTCGGCTTTGATGACAGCGGCCTTCAAATTATCCGGTACTACCGCAGCCGGTACGCCTTGCAGGCAGGAAAACGTCTGGGCAAGACAATGAAGAAAGTCTTCCGTGCTCTGACTCATCACGGCTATCACGAACGTAAGCTGGCTGCAACCCGGAATCGCTACAAACACGGCTACTGGCCGCAGTTCTCCCGTCAGAGGGTTAGTCAGATACAGGGCATGCCCGGCAAAGTCAACAAAGGGGCCTGCCCATCCTGAGCATCGGAGGTCCGCTTGTCTCCGGCTTTGTGCTCTATTCTCAGACTCACCTGAGAGGCAAGCTTCCACTGCCGGTAGTGATAACAGAACTGCACCTACTGATAGCCCTCGGGTATCTGCTGCTTATACTCCAGCCACAGCAAATACCGGCTTACGCCGGTGGAGAGCAGTTCTTGCTCCATCTTGGCAAAGCGTTCCCGCAGCACCTCATACTGAGGCAGCACCTCATACTGAGTAGAAGCGGCTGGCTTAGCCGGACGGACCGTCAGGCGCTCTAACTCACTCTCAGGGTTGCTCACTGAGTTGCTCCCAGTCCAGCGGCTGGCTTTCGAGTTGGCGTAAGTAGCCCCGTAATGTATTGCGGGAGATGCCCAGCCGCTTGCTGATCTGGCGGATGGAGTGGCCTGACTCTTTGAGTTGGATGATTTGCTTGATCAGGTGCATAGGTTTTCTTTGGTTGGCCATAGTCAGGGTGGGTGAGTTTCCCCGTAACCTAAGCCGTTTAACCTTCCTATGCTACCCCTGCTGGTGGGTCCGTTTCCCGCGTATATTATGGGTTTGTTTCCAACGTAGACCCTGGGTCAGTCGTGGGGGGCCGCGCAAGCAGCTGCGGTCACCGTTGCTGAGGCCGTCGCGGCCACCGCTGCGGCCGAGGTCGCCGCGGAGGCCGCCCGGACG
>JAUJON010000245.1 GCA_030447595.1 Thermosynechococcaceae cyanobacterium YX3bin19 | reverse complement strand
AGGAACTCGAGGCCGAGCAGGATGGCGCGGGCGAGGTTGGCCCGGTAGCCGTGGTAGGCCGCCGCCAGCGGCGGCTCGCGGCGGACGAGCTGCCAGACGAGGTGGAGCGAGGCCGCGACGGCGCCGAGGACGATGACGGCGATGCCGACCACCTCGATACCGCGCGTGATCCAGTGCAGGTAGTGGTCCAGGGACGCCGGAGCGGGTGAGCCGACCGGCGGCGCGGCACCGCTCTCCTGACTGGCGGCCGGCCAAGCGATGAGCATGAGCAGGGCCGAGACGAGGGACGCTGATAGCGAGCGCGGCATGGACGAACCCCAAGCACTTGATACCGAATGCCATTCAAGCATAAGCAGATGCATCGAGTTTGCCAACAGTGTTGATGAAATCTGCAGTCTTGCTAAAAACTATATTGATGCTTTATCCATCCTGTAAATCTTGCGCGAGTAATTTATGTATATATATGAAGTTATTTTTTTTCATAATATTTTTTTGTTTTATTTTCCTTTAATTTCTTTTGGAACCTTTCTTTGTAGTTTTTATGTGGAAAAAACGTGAGTTGGCTTTTTGTAAAAGGTATTTTATGTTATTGGGAATTGTATTGATCTCATCAGCTTGAACAAACCGAGTAATACTACGCCGTCGGCTGGGTCGCAAAACACGCTGGGTGCCTTCAGGCGAATCCTTCGAAGTTTTCACTTCTGCCCAGTCATCTACATCTTTAGCGGAAGCATAGAAAGTGAAGTAGAGTGGAGCTGCATTGCTCTGTCTTTGTTGGACGAGACATCCGAAGTAGCGTCGTATTTGTTTCATGAGGTGTGGGGAATTTAGACTCGTTTATTCTGTCGCATGGCGTTGACAATAAGCATCGATATTGAAAAAATGCCAGCTATCTGTTGGTTCTTTCCTACAAAGGCAAAGTTCTCCAACTTCAGAAGCAGGAGCTTTGCACTTATTACATGAATATTGACACTTGGCCCAAAGTGCCATTTTGAATTCTCGCTTCATTTGATTGTTAAATGAATTGTCTTCCTTGTTTGCATCAACACAAATATGTTCATAATGAAAGTCAGCGGCATCAATGGCATCCTTTTTAACTTGGTTGCAGGCGTGACACGCCAGTTTGTAGTTAAATTCCCTGCTTTGACCACCAAATGTGTTTGGCCAAATGTGCTCCACTTCAACCGAATCGTGTTGGTCTTTGCTGTGAAAATCAAGGCTTTTTCCACAAATGTAACAAGTTTCGATTGGGCGTCCCCCCGAATTTCTGCGTAAATGTTCTGCAACTCCCTTGGTTTCTCTCCGTTTCAAATTTATTGAGGCGAGCAAGAATATAACGACCAATTCTGTCCTATTCTTGGGCAAAACAACATTGGAGTTTACGAATTTACGAATTTGATTGACCAAATAGCCTTCATCTGCCTCGCGCCCCTCATTTTTGCACTGGCGCCGCACGAATTTAGCACCTGTAATAAGTCGGCGCACCATGTGATTTATGCTGCTTTCGTAGACGTAGAGTGCAAACTCTCCCTCCGCCTTCAGCGCTCTATCAAACCGGCCCACGAAAGATTGGGATTCTCCTGCATCGAAGGGAAAGGCTTCTTTAAGGATTTCTTGAAGTTTCTGACCAGGGTTAATGCTGATCATATCCATGTCGCTAATATCGAAGCTTTGGTTTGCTGTTTTCATGGGGTTTCCCTTCAAGCATTTATCAATTCCACTAAATTCCACAACGCCTTGCCTCGTTGGTCGAGCAAATGGCGTTTGAGTTCGTGAATCCCCGCCTGAGCGTGTTCTTCGGCAATGGTCAACACTTCGCCCACATCGAGGAGCACCTGCACGTCACCGGTGGTAGCAATGGCAATGGCTTTCAAAAGCGCCTCATCGCTTTCGGTAAAAACTTCCAGGCGAATCTGATTCTTGGTGCCTGTAGGCAGCGTGCGGCGCAATTTGAGACGGTAGCCCAGACAGGCCGACATCATGAACACGTCTTTAAGCGTTTCAAATGGCGCCTCTTCGGAATCACCCACCAACTCTTTATAAATTGGCATTACGGCATCATCAATTCTAACGCGCTCGGCAGTGCGAGTAGATGTCATGGAAGGCTCCTCAGTCTAATTGGGCACGATGGTGGTGCAACTGGTTTCCTGGTCGAAATTGAGGCGGTATTCGGCGCCGATGCGTGGTTGAAGGTTGGCGAGTGCTTGATCACGCAGTTCTTCGTCGGTCACGAACAATACCAACTGGGGAGCCAAGTCCGGCAAATACTCGGTGATGCTGTTGCGATGGCCAGAGGAGAGACGACCAAAGGGCGTGTCCATGACCAAGGGAGAGCCTTCTTCGACATCCGGCGCCAGTTCGATGCTGACGCGCGACATCGCGGCAATGAAAGACAAGCTCAACACCTGGCGCTCTCCGGCAGAAAAATCGGCGCGCGAGGGTAAGCCGTAACGGTCTATGACTTCAAGATTGTAATCGGGGCCAAGGCTGACCGTATGAAAATGGCTTTCCTTCCAAATCAGCTTTTGGAAAATTTCCTGGGTTTTGAGAACCACACGCGAGCGCATTTCATCGGCAAAGCGTCCCTGCATAGCTTCAATGGCATCGGCGGAGCGCTGGGCTAGAGTCATTTTACGGGTCAACAGGGTTTCGCGCGACTTGTCTTTGTCGGCTTTTTCGATTTCCTTCGCCAGCTGCTCCAAGGTTCTTCCCAGCGCCTCAACACGCTCATCCAAACGGCCTTGTTCCAAGTGCATTTTCTCCATGTCCGAAGCAATGCCAAAGCGTTTCTTTTCCAGTTGGCTGACTTCTTCATG
>JAUJON010000244.1 GCA_030447595.1 Thermosynechococcaceae cyanobacterium YX3bin19 | reverse complement strand
GCTGCTAAAGGGTTGGGCAACTTACGCTGGTCGCACCTGCCATTTGAGCAAGTGCAGTCAGCTCAAACCGCGGCCCTAGAGACATTACTGAGAGTGGCCCAGGATTCTGATTGGGCAATTCGCTATGCAGCAGTGGTTGGGTTGCAAGCCTTGGCAGCGTCAGACTTGTTCAGTCACGGTCCGTCGGTGGCACAGGTTCTCACGCAACTGGATCACATGGTTCAGACCGAACCAGACTTAAGTGTTCAAGCTCGTGCTCGGGTAGCCCAGCACCAGGTGGCCGCTCAAGGCATCGCCTCGCTCAAAGATGTCTGATCCGCAAGGAGTATCAACTTAAGTCACCCAAACGCGGGATAATAAGCTGAAAGGAAGATGTTGCTCATACTTCTTCAGCATTCAGTTTTAGCCTGCTGTTGAAATCTTTAACTACACGCTCGTAAGGAGATCTGCCATGGCACTGCCGCTACTTGAATATAAACCAACTACTCAAAATCAACGGGTTCGTAGCTTTGGTAAGGCGGACCAGAATGAAGACACCCCCTTTATCTACCGGACTGAAGACACCTTCTCGGCAACAGAGGTAGAGGCCTTAATTAAGGCAGCCTATCGCCAAGTTTTCAGTGAGCATGAAACGCTTAAATTCAACCGCCAAATCACGGTAGAAACTCGGTTTAAAAACGGGTCACTTACGGTTCGGGACTTTGTCCGGGAACTGGTAAAGTCAGAGCGCTTTTACAGTCTTGTTGTTGCACCGAACAATAACTACCGGCTGGTAGAAGTGTGTCTCAAGCGGCTGCTGGGCCGTGCTCCCTACAACCGGGATGAAGAAATTGCCTGGTCAATCAAGATCGGGACATTGGGCTGGGGTGGGTTTGTGGATGCGCTGCTCGACAGTGATGAGTACAGTGAAGCCTTTGGAGACAATACCGTACCCTACCAGCGTAAGCGCATGGAAGGCCGCCCCTTCAACTTAGTCACGCCTCGCTACGACGATTACTACCGCGACCAAGCCGGCTTGACTAAGAATGACTGGCGCTTTACCTTAGATAAATTTGTCAGAGGCGTGTACCGAGAGCAGCAGATTCCTGAAGGAGACCCTCGCAAATACCGCAACATGGCCGCTGCGATCGCACCCCAGATTAAGTATGAGAAAAAGCCATCAGCCTATGAGATTGATTATCTCAGCAAGGTCCCTGTCCGTCGCTAGTCCTACTTTCTAGATCATTGGTTTCCAATACTGAACTGGGTCTGGTTTCTGTTTGTATGATGGCTAGCCGACGTACAGTTTGCTAGTCCTCAAATGAAGCAGCAGCAAGACCCAGTAATTGTTTTCAACATCCATCTTTAGC
This sequence comes from Thermosynechococcaceae cyanobacterium YX3bin19, assembly GCA_030447595.1. GTDB lineage: Bacteria > Cyanobacteriota > Cyanobacteriia > Thermosynechococcales > Thermosynechococcaceae > JAUJON01. Next base: position 1,472 of record JAUJON010000244.1, on the reverse strand, counting down.
TTGCAGTTGTAATTTTGCTCACCTAGGTAAGGAGATTTGGCATGGCACTGCCGCTACTAGAATACAAACCCACAACTCAAAACCAGCGGGTCCGTAGTTTCGGCCCCGCAGATGAGAATGAAGATACACCCTATATTTACCGGATCGAAGATGTCAATTCCCCCGGAGAAATTGAGGCCTTAATTAAGGCAGCCTATCGCCAAGTTTTCAGCGAACATGAAACGCTTAAATTCAACCGCCAGACTGCGCTAGAATCCCAACTCAAGAATCGGTCTATCACCGTTCGAGATTTTATTCGGGGTCTAGCTAAATCAGAGCGCTTCTACAACTTAGTAGTGGAGCCAAATAATAATTACCGGTTGGTGGAGCTGTGCCTCAAACGGCTGCTGGGTCGTGCTCCTTACAACCGGGATGAAGAAATTGCCTGGTCGATTAAGACTGCCACCTTAGGTTGGGATGGATTTGTGGATGCCTTGATTGACAGTGAAGCATACGAACAAGCCTTTGGGGAAAGCATCGTTCCCTACCAGCGGAGACGCATGGAAAGCCGTCCCTTCAACTTAGTGACCCCTCGCTATGATGATCACTTCCGTGGTAGAGTCGGTCGCCCCAAGAGCGAATGGAATACGACTTTAAATCAACTCACAGAACTCTACATTCAGCGTACCCACCTACGCGCTCCGGAAGGTGACCCTCGCAAGTACCTTTCCATGGCTTCGAAGGTGCGACCTAAACCCCAGTATGTGCAGAAGCCTGCTATAGCAGGTATGGACTACCTCAGCAAGGTTCCCACTCGTCGCTAATGTAATCTCCCAAACCCCTTCTAAGGGTATCTAGCTGGGTCTAGCCTTCTCCCCCAGGACTGGTTGTAGCTTTTGTAGACTAGTGATCAAGGGAAGTGGAGGCGAGACCCAGTAACCTTATGCATCATGCTAATTAGCAGCCGCTGAACTGAGTTTGCTGGCACTACTAATGTCTTTCAGCATTTCTAGAAGATTTTCATTCATCTGCTTACTCGTGACTGCTTTAGCATCAGCCGCTTTAACTTGAGCTTGCAGTTTCTTCAATTGGTCTTGTGTGCTCTTAAGCTGGCTAGATAGGTCCTTGGGTACCCGTTGATCCAGTATGTTTACTTGGGTTCCTAGGCTCTTAACTTGGCCAGTTTCTGCCTTGGCAACTGTCAGCGATGAGACCTGCCGTGTCAGTTGACGTTGCTCTAGCTTGAGCCAGATTGCCATTCCACTTAGGGTGCTGACTAAGACCAGAGATAGCCCCGCTAGGCAACCAAGCCAGGTGTAAAGACGCCGGATTTCCTGGGAGAGGCTCTCTAGGTGTTGGTTGTCTAGATTTTCAGAGTTGGCCCAAACAACATCCGTAGCAACCGGGGTACCTGGATCAACCGAAACACTGGCAATGGCCTTGAAGACGCCGTCAAGGATGTCACCCACCGTCATGGGGTGCAGCGGCAGGGG
>JAUJON010000243.1 GCA_030447595.1 Thermosynechococcaceae cyanobacterium YX3bin19 | reverse complement strand
TGAGCACACCGCGAAAAATTGAGCCACCCCTGCCGTTTTCTATTGAGCAGGGGATAACGGAGGGAAACTGAGCCAGATGTGGATAAGTAGGTAGGTCAAAAAATAATAGTTTGGAAGTGCTTTGGCTGTTAACACTCCAGCCAGCGTCTTTCAAGTCATGGCCAACCTGAGAAAACCCATGTTTCAAATCCGCCGCCTGCTAGAGTTAAAAGTCCACGGCAAGAGCAAACGAAAGATTGCTAAGGTGCTGGGTCTCTCCCGTAATACGGTGCAGAGCTACCTGAACAGTTTTGAGAGCTACTTTGTAGACCTGTCGGAACTACTCACCTGGAGTGACGAAGCCCTTGACCGGTTCATTCGTCTGCCCAAGGCATCAGGTTCTACCCCTGATGTAGCCCATGCCGAGTTATACAAGCTTTTTGAGGGCTATTCAAAGGAACTGGCTAAAACCGGTGTGAGCCGTTACACGCTCTGGATGGAGTACCGCAAAGCCAATCCACAGGGGTTAAAGTACTCTCATTTCTGTACCCGTTTTCGCATCTGGCAAGGGGCCCAAAAGACAGTGATGCACCTGGAGCACAAGGCAGGCGAAAAACTCTTTGTCGACTTTGCCGGCAAGAAGCTCTACCTAACCAGTCCTCTAACGGGAGAAGTAACCCCGGTAGAATTCTTTGTAGCGATTCTGCCCTGCTCCCAACTCTGCTTTGCCCTGGCAGTGCGCTCCCAAAAGAAAGCCGACTTTATTGAAGCCCTGCGGCAGACGTTTGAGTACATTGGAGGCGTACCCGGGTGCATTGTTCCCGATAACTTGAAAACAGCCGTTACCAAAGCAGATCGGTATGAACCGCAGATCAATGAGACAATGGAGGAGTTTGCTTCCCACTACCAAACCTGCTTTCTGCCGGCAAGAGCCGGAAAGCCAAAAGACAAAGCACTGGTAGAATCGGCAGTAAACATTCTCTACGGCCGAATTTACGCCCCGCTACGAAAGCGGGTCTTCCATACCCTTACCCAACTCAATCAGGCAATCAGGGAATTGCTCGACGAGCATAACCAGATGCTCTTTCAGGGTAAGGACTACTCCCGCCGGTCTTACTTTGAAACGGTGGAGAAACAGACGCTGCTGTCGCTACCTAGCCAGCACTACCAGTTACGCAGTTTCTCGTTTGGCAAGGTGCACCCTAACTGCCATGTCCTGCTCAAGGAAGACCAACACCACTACTCGGTACCCTACCACCTGACAGGTAAGCAGGTCAAGCTGATCTCTACCCATGAAACAGTGGAAATATACCATCAACATCGCCGGGTAGCGGTGCACGTGCGGAATCTGCGCAAGTACGGCTATTCCACCTTAAAAGAACATTTGCCGGCTAATCAGCAGTGGGTGTCAGAGTGGTCGGTAGAATACTTTGTCGAACGGGCCAGCCGTATTGGCAGCAGTACCCGCTTAGCCATGGAAGACTTGCTCTCCAGACGCCCTTATCCGGAGCAGGCCTATAAGAGCTGCGCTGGTGTGCTCTCGCTGGAGAAGAAGTACGGCACAGACCGGCTGGAAAAAGCCTGCCAGCGGGCATTGCTTTATCAGGCCACTTCCTACCGCCTGATCTGCACGATTCTGGAAAAGGAACTCGACCGGCTCCCCGCTGATGCTTATCCGGTAAGCCCACAAGAAGAGAGAATCATCCTGCATGAAAATATCCGGGGCGCTCTGGCTTACCAGTAACACAGCCGTAGCAGCACTACTCAATCCATTCTCATTCCTATATTCTTCACCTAACCCCTTCTCTATGAACAATCAAGCAACGCTGGACCGGATGCGCGAGCTGTCTTTAGTGGGCATGGCTCAAGCCTTCGAGAGTTTAACTTTCCTTGCCAGTAGACAAACAACCTACCACCGACATGACAGTAGCCCAGCTAGTAGATGCCGAGCACCTGCACCGCTGGCACCGTAAAACGCACCTGTCGGTTAAAAACGCCCGCTTCCGCTATAAGGCCAGTATCGAAGAAGTGGAGTATCCCCAGGAGCGCAATCTGGACAAGAATCTGGTGCTGCGACTGGCCGATACCAGTTTCATTACCCGTCACGAGAACGTTCTCATTACCGGGGCTACCGGCTGCGGAAAGAGTTTTCTGGCTACGGCTCTGGGCTACCAGGCCTGCCAGCGAGGTTATAAAGTCGGCTACTTTGCCCTGCCCAAACTCCTGCAAAAGCTTCACCTGGCTACCGCTGACGGCTCGTATGCCAAAGAACTCGCCCGGCTGGAGAAATTACACTTGCTGATACTCGACGATTGGGGCCTGACTGCTGTAGACCTTTCTGCCCGCATGGCTATCCTGCAAATCATGGAAGACCGCCATGGCAAAGGCTCTACCATCATCACTTCGCAACTACCCGTGAGCAAGTGGTACGAGTACCTAGCCGATCCTACCCTGGCTGATGCCATCCTGGATCGTATCCTTCATCAGGCCCACCGCATTGAACTCAAAGGAGGCTCCTTAAGAAAAAGGAAAAACCTCTCGGAAATAACCCCCTAATTTTTACTTTTGTACCCGCCTGCCACTTATCCACAACTGGCTCACTTTTGCGCCGTTGCCCCTGGCTCAACATCTCCGGAATACTCACCAAAGCGCAGCTCGTAAACGCGAAGGGTGACTTACTGGATGTTTCTACCCTGAAAGAACCTTACCGGCTGGAGGGGAAGAAGACGATGGGCTACGAGATTGCCGAACAGTCAGACTGGCAACTGCCGGATGTAATCCTGTACCCGGCCGGGGGCGGCACCGGTCTGATCGGTATCTGGAAAGCCTTCAAAGAAATGCAGACCATG
>JAUJON010000242.1 GCA_030447595.1 Thermosynechococcaceae cyanobacterium YX3bin19 | reverse complement strand
AACTGTTAGAAATTATTTGGGGGCTGGAGTTTATTTGTGACAGCAAAACAGTCGATGTGCATATTCGCTGGCTACGAGAGAAAATAGAACTCGACCCTAGCCGTCCTGATTACCTCTTGACGGTCCGTGGGTTTGGCTATCGATTTGGTTAGTTTGAGGGATACCATTGTCCTAAAGGGGCAGCCGGGTGGAAGGTAATCAGCCGTGAAGCTTCTGTGGTTTCTACTGGGGCTAGCAATTGGGGTATGCTATTTGGCTTACTACCAGGCTCGCCTCAAGCTAAAGCTGAAGCTGATTCTACAGAATTTAAAAGCTGCTCCGGTGTCAACTCCTTTAGAGGGGATTGGGCGGCTGGCAGCAATCGTTGATCAACAGCAGCAAACGAACCAACAGTTAGCCCAACAGCTAGACACTTGGCAGCAAATTTTGCACACTGCCCCAATTAGTTACCTGCAAGTTGATGATGAGAATCACCTGTACTGGAGCAATATTCAAGCCTGCCAGCTTTTGAGTATTGACCCAGGGAAGCAGGGGCAAAAAGGTCGCCGGCTGCTTCTGGAGCTAGTGCGCTCCTACGAACTGGATCGCCTGATCGGAGAGGCTCGGATGACGCACAACCCCTGTCAAAAGGAGTGGCTGTTTCGTCCCAGCAGTCCGGATGCCGCTAGCTCGACGCAACAACATCCTCTGCGGGGATATGCTTTTCCGCTGCCAGTAGGCCATGTCGGTATCTTTTTAGAGGATCGCCAAGAAGCTATCACTCTGGCTCAAGAGCGCGATCGCTGGGCCTCAGATGTTGCTCATGAACTCAAGACTCCGCTGACGTCAATTCGTTTAGTAGCAGAAACCCTGCACACCCGGCTAGATTCTCCTCTACGCATCTGGGTTGACCGGCTACTCAACGAAACGATTCGCCTGAGCGCTTTGGTCCAAGACCTCTTAGATCTGGGCCGCACTGCTTTAAAGCTCCCTCAAGACTTGTCACTCAAGACTGTTGACCTACCCAGCTTGATTCAATCTGCCTGGCTTGGTTTGGAACCGCTTGCTGGCAAAAAACAGCTGCGGTTAGATTATTCCGGTCCAGGCAGCCTGCGACTACAGGCAGACGAAGCCCGGCTTTATCGGGTCCTGCTTAACTTGCTGGACAACAGCATTAAATATAGTCCTACGCATCAACCAGTCAGCGTCCGAGTCAGTGTGGTGACAACACCTCACCCATCCGGGCAGCATTCTAGGGGCTCAAAACTAGCAGTACAGCAAGAGATCCAGGTCGATGTAGTTGATTCAGGCCCCGGCTTCCCAGAACATGCGTTACCCCATGTATTTGAACGTTTCTACCGGGCAGACCCGGCTCGTTCCCGTGACCCCGGCGAAGCGCCAGCAGCCCGCGAAGGAAGTACTGCAAACAATGGACCGCCATCAATGAGCTGGGTCAACTGGAACAGTCCTATTGATGAGAGTAAATCGCCAACGGCTAGTAGGAATACAGTCCCCGCGACCAGTGCAGATACACCGTCAACACTGGATGTAACACTGTCAACTCAGCGCCCAAGTAGCGGCAGCGGCTTAGGGCTTGCCATTGTGCAACAGATTGTTGAAGCACATGGCGGTTCAGTGCGAGCTAGGAATCATCCTCAACGAGGTGCTTGGCTGCAATTTTTTCTGCCCTGGCAACCTTCTAATCAACCCGGTGGATACAATACTGTTGATGAGTGTGGTGGTAATTCATAGTCGCTCTGGGGGAAGCGAGCCAGAGGAATTCTGACAATCCAACCCTTTGCCCGTAAAAATGGTTGTCAGAGTAGTTTTCTTTGGGTACAACAGATCCGCCTATCATCAGTTTATGGAAGAACGGATACAAAAAATTCTTTCCCAATGGGGTATTGCTTCTCGTCGCCAAGCGGAACAGATGATTCTTAATGGACGAGTAAGGCTCAACGGCACTGTTGCAAACCTGGGGCAGAAGGCTGATCCGGCAAGAGATTGGCTTGAAGTAGATGGGCAACTCGTTCAAGCACAGCGCCCACAACAGGTTTACCTACTGCTGCACAAGCCTACCGGTGTCGTTTCGTCCTGTTACGATTCCTGGCAGCGTCTGACAGTGCTTGATCTATTGCCTTCCCATCAGCAGGTGGGTCTCCACCCGGTTGGGCGATTAGACGTTGACTCAACAGGCGCTCTGTTACTGACAAATGATGGACGAATGACCTTTTACCTCACCCATCCCCGCCATCATGTTGAAAAAACTTACCATGTTTGGGTTCAGGGTCATCCCAGCGAGTCTATACTCCAGCTATGGCGCGATGGGGTTAGCCTGGCGGGTCGGCCGACACTGCCGGCTCAGATTCAAGTTCTAGAACGGCGGTTTAGCCCCCATCCCCAGACAAAGTTAGAAATCGTGCTCAGAGAAGGTAGAAACCGTCAAATACGTCGCGTTGCTGAACAGTTAGGCTACCCAGTGCTGCAGCTCCACCGGATTGCCATCGGACCGGTACAGTTACAGCCTGACCACGAGCCAGAACTACCCAGCGGACATTATCGCCCACTTAGGAATACGGAACTTGAATTTTTGGGAAACTTGATTGGCATAGTAATCGGTAGTAGCGGATATCTGGTACAGGGTAAGGAGTGTCAAGTATGAATACACTCAACTACGAACAAGATCTAGCAGACAAGCTGGGAGAGCTGGGAAAAAAATTGCGGCAGGTCCGTGAACAAAAAATGATGTCATTAGAGGAGGTTGCCGCTAAAACTTTAATCCAACCTCGCATATTGAACGCCATTGAACAGGGTAGGTTGGAGCAATTGCCTGAGCCCGTTTATACCCATGGATTTATTCGTCGC
>JAUJON010000241.1 GCA_030447595.1 Thermosynechococcaceae cyanobacterium YX3bin19 | reverse complement strand
GATGCTCTGCTACGGTTCATTCGTGCTATATACGCCTATGCGATCTTACGCCCTTTGGACTTTGCTGGCGGGTTTTGGTGGGAGCTAACCCGCCGGTTTCTAGGCTACCTCAAAGAACGAGCCGCACGTCCCGATGCTGGCGCTAGTAAATGGGAATTGCCAGGGGCCGACTTAGACGCTGATACCCAGGCTGGGGAGGAACGTAAATCCGGTCAGGCGTTTAGTGACGAGGATAAAAAGCGCATATGGTTTATGCTCTTTTGTCTTAGCAGCTACTATCTAGCCTTTGGGCGTGATGCCGACGGTAACTACCATATGGATAAAGCTGTAGGGGGTGTTGGTAATCTATTTAATAGGGATCTTTGGGGCAAGCGTAATTATAATAATCGCGCTCGCATTAGGGCTAGTGTTAAGGGAGCTACGGTTGCTCGAAAAAGAGCTAGAGTCACAAGTCGGCGCGAAGTGTCCGGCGTGCGGCGGGATGCTATCGGAACCGGGGCACGAAACCCTGACCAACCCGATGCGGGTGGTGTGCTGCAACGGGGCCAGCGACGGGTAAACGGTAAAGTGGTAGGGCCATTAGGAGAGGACGGTAAAGTAGAGAATGGTACAAAGGTCAGTAGACGAAAGCGTGACCCCGCCACCGGAAGATTCCGCAAGCAACCGAGCAGGGATGGCGGGGGCGAAAGCGCCACGCAAGACGCGAGCAGACAAAGGGAAGTCTCGCGGCCCGCGCAAGACGGCGACGAAAGCTAGGGTAGATAAGCGCCGAACATGGCTAACCGAAACGGAAGCGGACTACATAACGCAAGGTTTAAGTGTCTTATTTGCGGCGCGTTATGGGATGCCGACGGATCAACCTGTAAAAGAGGAACGGAAGCATCTAGCCAAAGTGTTAGAGAAATTAGAGGCGTTTCCCCCATTTGCCGCTTTGCAATCATTCCTCGCGAGGATTATTCCTATGGCGGACCCGGACGCTAAACCTGGGGGCTCGTTGATTGGTGATCTAACCCAGTATTGTTACGCATGGCATGAGCGAAACCCAAACCTAGCATTGACGATCTACTATGTAGACCCTATCCCGGAGCTACCTATACTACCTAAGAAACAAGCGCCGCCACAGCAAGGAGGACCACCACGGGTAATTAGAACAGATCAGGTAACAACGGAACGTTATCAGAGCCCCGCTAGCCGACGTGCGGCGGGGGTAGGAGGTTAAGGAATGACCGAGCAGCGCCGACCGATCACCCAGGAAGAATACCGAGCTATGCAGAATGGAGTGGTACCTATGATAGACCCGCAACCCCAGCCCGAGCCCGAGCCCGAGCCCGATGAAGCGGCGGGGTTTGGCCAGAACCAGGAACAAGAGAAGCCCGACGAATTTCAGGTATCGCGGGATATGTACGAAAGTATAGGACGGCAGTACATGGCCGAGAATGCCCCGATACCTTTACGTCAGCAGTTTTCGCAGATGGCCCCAACCCCGCCCCAGGGAGAGGCGTTAATAGAGTGGTCAAGAGGTACATTGTTCGGGGTATCTATAGGTATTGCGGTTGGGGCGGGGATTGCTTACCTCGTGGTCCGCAACTATAATCCGCCCGAAGAAAACACCGGATCAAGCGACGAAAGCTCTTGACAGCTACTCACAGCACAAGGTAAAATACCTTTGGTGGTCTGCTAGGGGTGGCGGGAAATTTGCTACCCCTAGCACTATCTTCCCGTCGCCCCTATGGAAACTCTATAGGAGGTATAGCGCGTGGGCGCAGTTCGGTCTTCGGGAGTAGTGGCACCAAGAGCCCAGCCGGTACAGGTTCCGGCAGCGTATACAGGGGGTGAAGCTATACCGGGGGCGGTTAGCTCGCTTTCCAACCTACGCACCATCATTCAAAACATCTATACTCGTCCGCTGGCGCTGGGGGCGACTACCCCTATAGAGGTACCAAATGTAGGCTATGCTAAGGCTTACAGGGTAATCATCCGGGGCAACCTTAGCGTGACCATACCGGCTGGCGGTTCGGCTACCGCCGGTGATCCCCGCAACTTGATCCGCAATATCAACTTCCAGGTACAGAGTGCAACTCGTTTGCATACCCTTCCGGGAGTTGCCGAGAACATCCTGAACATGATTGATAATCAGGTTCTCAATAATAAACAGCAGTTTACCGTTGCCGCTGGCAATAACCCATTCTATATGGAGTGGATTGTCTGGCTACCCATGACAGAGGCGAACTTAATGGGCGTCATTTACAAGGGCGGCGGATCAACATACCCCACTCTTGAGATAAGCACCGGAACCATCGCGGATATTATGGCGCTGGCCGGGGGTGCTACCGCATCGGTCACTGACCTAACCGTTAAGTTGAACGAGGAACGGATAGATGCCGAAGCCCCGCGCAGCCCCGAACGGGTCGTGGTGCGTGAGGGTAATCAAGAGGTAGAGCGGATCATACCGGGGCGGGGACTTTGGGAAGAGACTTCCCAGTTTATCGAAACGGGAGAGGACCGCATAGAGCGAATCGGCGGCCCTAACCAGGAGATAAGCGTAGACCTACAGCTAGGCTCGCCGTACTTGCGTATCGTGATCGTGGCGTTTAACAATGGTCAGATTGACAGTCTCGACAATATCATTGCTAGCTACGCACTCCGGTTGGAGAACACTACCACCATTTGGGACGTTGACGTTGACCACTCTGACCGCATCTGGCGCGAGATGTATTACAAGCAACGTCCTGGGGGTGTGCATTCCCTATCCTTCATAGATAGGACCGCATCCGACAGGGATATACTGTACTCTCGCGATCTTGGGCGGTTGGAGCTTATCTTACGTACCGGCCCGAATGCGCCTGCTAACGCGGCAGCTAAC
>JAUJON010000240.1 GCA_030447595.1 Thermosynechococcaceae cyanobacterium YX3bin19 | reverse complement strand
GGCGTTCCTTTGCTAATCCCCAAACCTTGAACTGCCACTCTTCAGTGCTGACCTGCGGCGTTTCTCCATAAGTTAGTACCGGAAAGCCTCTGGCTAAATGCTGTCCCGGTGGTACGCGATCGCGATTGTCAGCATCCGGCTTGTGAAAAAACTTCCCTAACATAGTGATTCTATCTAGGATTCTTCCTCTTCATCCTCTGTTGGATAAACAAAACCTTTAGCTCGCCCTGTGAGAACCGACTTGCCCATTGACAGGGCCTTTTCGGCTGCAACCACCGCTTTGTGCTTCCAGGTTGCTTTACGCTTGTCCCGCTTTGATTTTGATGTTTTCTTCTTAGGAACAGCCATGGCGTTGAAGACCAAATTTTTGACAGCTTCGCTATCTTAACATCTACTGCTAAGGTGAGAGTTCTAGCTCAAAAATCATTGTTGATGGGCTTTACAGTGCAACAAGCGAATTTCTTGGCGAACGCTCATTAAAATCTTACCCAGCTGATTTTGCCCCATCCTATTAGCCCCGCAACCCCAGTAGTCATCCCTAGGAGAGTCTTCCACAATGAATTCATCTTGTGTAGAAAGCAAAACGGCTTGAATGTCGCGATGGGTCAAAAATTTTGTCAAGACAGCTTCTCGCATCACTTGTCGTTTCACCTGTTGCCAGTCAAGACGAACTTGATGCTTGGGATCTCTTCCTAGGGCTGCTGCCTCTTCTGGAGACTTTGCTTGTTGAATTGCTGAATACAAAAACTCGTACTGAGTACCGACAAATTTCTGCGCTTGGTAGTAATGTTCTGTTGTAGACCAAACTTGCTCCTGTAATTGCACCCAATGGGGCGAAAAATTAGAAAAGCAGCCGTACGGGTCATCGACTTTATAGAAATAGATAGTCATCCTGAGCAGCTCTGCTGCACTTCAAGCTTTATCTGACCACAAGAAAACACTTGTAATAGATAAAAGGACAGGGAGGCCGATACTTACCCCGACAATCAATCGACGCTAGACTACTTTGTCGAGCAATCAAAATACCAATATTTGAATCTAGCAAGATAATTGTCAACCTAGTTTATCAAGAGCCATTGCCGCTGAGTGCTTCTTTTAGGTGTAGTTATCTTCCTCTTGATCCGGCATTGAGCCAATTGTATTAGTCTAATATCCCTAGATTCATATTCTCTTTAAAGTTTTTTGTAGCAAGACAACTGAAGGCATCCTTCTGAACAAAAAGGTTAATGAAATACTTAGCAATAAAGTTAGTAGATAAAATCCAGATTTTGTTCAGGTTTACGGGTCATATTTTTCTGGGATTTTCTCTGATAAATTGGCTACCTCTTCCACCTATAGATAGATATAACCCTCAAATCCTTGCTCTAAAGTAAACCATTAAGTATGGAGTAAAATTTAACCTTGTTTGGGTAAGGTAAAGTTAATCTTTAGTGGTTAAGGGAGTAATTAGGTTATGTCATATACAGATCGTCCAGGGTACAACCAGCCAGGCGGTTATGGGGAACCGGGGTCTAGTGCCGCAGACGCTATTCAGGCCGTTGATTACCATGACCGGGTGCGGTGGGGACCGATTTTTGGTGGTCTTGTTACTGCTATCAGTTTGCAGCTCGTTTTAAGTGCTTTGGGTGCTGCTATAGGGTTGTCTACCCTCTCAGCCTCAGCCACGCCAAGAGCTGATGCCGGAGACGTTGGTATTGGAGTTGGCATCTGGACGATTCTCAGTGTCCTGATCTCCTTATTCTTAGGCGGTTATGCGACAGCCCGTGCCTGTGGACCGATGAGCCGTTCTAGTGCATTGATTAATGGAGCAATTCTCTGGAGTACGACGCTGGCTGTGAGTACTTGGCTGTTGGCGAGTGGTGTATCGGGGACGTTTGGTTTACTGCTATCGACTGCGGGAGACGTGGCCAGTCAAGTAGCACCACCTGGCGGTGTGGGTTTACCAACCAACGCGCCAGATCCTAATATTACTCAAGGCCAAATTACCAATACTGCTGGTAATGCTGCGCGGGCAAATTGGTGGTTTGCCTTAGGGTGTCTGTTGAGTTTACTTGCAGCTATCGCTGGAGCGACTGCTGGAACCCGCAAAGTCCGTAATGGTTCCGCTAGAGCTTAGACAGGATAAATTATGTTAGTGCATCTTCTTCTGAGAGCTAGGAGAAGGTGTTTTTTTATGGATGAGGAGCAGCTAAGCACTAAAGTACGTAGCCTGTGGGTGATAGGCGACGATCGCGGTAGTCGATTGTTCTGGGTGTAGTTGTTCACTATCATCCATGACCAGGTGAATACGATCTGCCTGGAGCAGTCCTAGAAGCTTGTACTGATCGGCCAGGTTAGGGCAGGCCGGGTAACCAAAGCTGTAGCGGCTCCCTTGGTACCGCTGGGCGAGAATGTCCCGAATATTACCGGGTTCCTCACTGGCAAAACCCAACTCCAGGCGAATGCGAGCATGTACCCACTCAGCCAGGGCTTCTGCCATCTGCACCGCCAATCCGTGGAAGTAGAGGTAATCCGTATACTGGTCGGCCTCAAATAGCTTTTTAGCGTATGCCGTAGCGACCTCTCCCATCGTTACTGCCTGCATGGGAAACACATCTACCTGGCCGGATTTTTGGGGGGCAAAAAAGTCGGCAATGCATAGGCGACGCAAGGAGCGCTGGCGGGGGAACACGAAGGTAGTGACTGGCTGGAGACCAACAGGCAGTGTCGGGCTATGGTGTAATACCTCTGGATCATAGAGGTGTAGGCTATTTCCCTCAGCCTGACAGGGAAAGTAGCCGTAGATAGCTTGAGGATGCAGCAGATTCTCAATAATAATCCGCTGTTTCCATTGCTCCAAGATTTTGTAGACATTCTGTGACAGGAACGTGCTATATTCTTCACTTGACTGCTCACGA
>JAUJON010000239.1 GCA_030447595.1 Thermosynechococcaceae cyanobacterium YX3bin19 | reverse complement strand
ACGCCCACAACAGATAGGGACCGAACTGTCTCACGACGTTCTGAACCCAGCTCGCGTGCCACTTTAATCGGCGAACAGCCGAACCCTTGGGACCTTCTCCAGCCCCAGGATGTGACGAGCCGACATCGAGGTGCCAAACCTCCCCGTCGATGTGAGCTCTTGGGGGAGATCAGCCTGTTATCCCCGGCGTACCTTTTATCCTTTGAGCGATGGCCCTTCCATGCGGAACCACCGGATCACTATCTCCGTCTTTCGACCCTGCCCGACTTGTGGGTCTTGCAGTCAAGCCCGCTTCTGCGATTGCACTCTGAAAGCACGGTTACCAGGCGTGCTGAGCGGACCTTTGAAAGCCTCCGATACTTTTTTGGAGGCGACCACCCCAGTCAAACTACCCGCCACACACTGTTCTGATCACTCAGTTAGGCTCTAGGCAAGGCAAGGGCGGTATTTCAAGATTGACTCCACCGGGCCTTGCGACCCGGCTTCGCAGTCTCCCGCCTATCCTACACATGCCGTGCCCAAAGCCAATGTGAAGCTGTAGTAAAGGTGCACGGGGTCTTTCCGTCCCGTTGCGGGTAAGCGGCATCTTCACCGCTACTACAATTTCACCGAGCTCACGGCTGAGACAGCGCCCAGATCGTTACACCATTCGTGCAGGTCGGAACTTACCCGACAAGGAATTTCGCTACCTTAGGACCGTTATAGTTACGGCCGCCGTTTACTGGGGCTTCGGTTCAAAGCTTCGCCTTGCGGCTAACTTCCCCCCTTAACCTTCCAGCACCGGGCAGGTGTCAGGCCTTATACATCGTCTTTCGACTTGGCAAAGCCCTGTGTTTTTGGTAAACAGTCGCCTGGGCCCATTCGCTGCGACCTCTTGGCTTGCGCCAAGGAGGCTCCCCTTCTCCCGAAGTTACAGGGTTAAATTGCCGAGTTCCTTGGCCGTGATTCACTCGAGCACCTGAGTACATTCATACTCGACTACCTGTGTCGGTTTGCGGTACGGGTCAGCAGGTATACTACAAGGCTTTTCTTGGAAGCTCCTCGAAACATTATCGCCTCAGCCGAAGCCTTGGCGTACTATCAGCACCAAAAGTGCCTTTAACGGGCCATTCCGTCGGCCCGCAGTTTCTTACTTACTCCGTCCTCTTGTAGCTCAAACTGCTCAGTACGGGAATATTAACCCGTTTGCCATCGAAGGTTCGCCCTCGCTACCCCCTTAGGTCCCGACTAACCCTGATCCGATTGACGTTGATCAGGAAACCTGAGTCTTACGGTGACAAGGGTTTGCACCTTGTTTATCGTTACTTATGCCTACATTTGCTTTTCTAAGCACTCCAGCCTACTTGACAATAGACCTTCGCCGCCCTTAGAATGCTCTCCTACCTAGTGGAATCTAATGGATTCACTACCACAGCTTCGGTACTATGCTTGATGCCCGTTTATTATCGATGCCCCGCCCGCTCGACCAGTGAGCTGTTACGCACTCTTTAAATGAATGGCTGCTTCCAAGCCAACATCCTGGCTGTCCTAGCAGGCAGACTTCCTTTGTTCAACTTAGCATAGATTTGGGGACCTTAGCCGGTGGTCTGGGTTGTTTCCCTCTCGGATGAGGACCTTAGCACCCTCACCCTCACTCCCGGTGCGGTCTTACAGCATTCGGAGTTCACCAGGATTTGGCAGGATGTGACTCCCCCTAGTCCTGCCGGTAGCTCTACCTCTGTAAGACCCTTTGCCGGGGCTGCCCCTAAAGGCATTTCGGAGAGTACGAGCTATCTCCAGGTTTGATTGGCCTTTCACCCCTACCCGCAACTCATCCAAAAACTTTTCAACGTTTACTGGTTCGGTCCTCCAGCGCCTGTTACGGCGCCTTCAACCTGGTCACGGGTAGCTCACCTGGTTTCGCGTCTACGGCCACCGACTCTGCGCCCTGTTCAGACTCGCTTTCGCTGCGGCTGCGTATCTTTAAATACTTAACCTTGCCGGTAACCGTAACTCGTAGGCTCATTATGCAAAAGGCACGCCGTCACTATACAACATAGCTCCGACCGCTTGCAGGCGTACGGTTTCAGGTTCTTTTCACCCCCCGATTTGGGGTACTTTTCACCTTTCCCTCGCGGTACTGGTTCACTATCGGTCTCCTGGGAGTATTTAGCCTTGGCAGATGGTGCTGCCTACTTCAGACAGGGCGTCTCCAACCCCGCCCTACTCAGGATTCCCGCCCACTTATCTAAGCCTTCCTGTACGGGACTCTCACCCTGTAGCGTCGACTTTCCCAAGTCGTTCCAGTCAGTTAGACAAGCTCATAGCAGGTCCTTTAACCCCGGCTGGGCCGTAACCCGGCCGGTTTGGGCTCTTCCCCGTTCGCTCGCCACTACTGGGGGAATCACTTTGATCTTACGATCGATTGTTTTCTCTTCCTGTAGGTACTTAGATGTTTCAGTTCCCTACGTTTGCCTCTTTATTGCTAAAGATGAGTAGTCTTCAACTACCCGGGTTGCCCCATTCGGACACCTGCGGATCACTATTCCTAAGCAACTCCCCGCAGCTTTTCGCAGCTTGGCACGTCCTTCCTCGCCTCCAGGAGCCTAGGCATCCCCCGTACGCCCTTCTTTGCTTGCTGTAATCTCTTACAGATACGTACTCTTCTAGATACGTATACTCGTATACTACCCCTTCGGGTACCAACGTACCGAGTACGGCTTAGTACCCTGCTTGGGTATTGGGATCTGTACCTTTGGCTTCATACGCCACATGGGCGTGTACTTTCTCGTTTGTTACTGTCAAAGAACGGAGTCTGCTCCCCTAAAACCATCACACCGATTGCGTGATGCCTTAATAGAAGCGTAAACTAGTGGAGAATAACGGATTCGAACCGTTGACCCCCTGCTTGCAAAGCAGGTGCTCTA
>JAUJON010000238.1 GCA_030447595.1 Thermosynechococcaceae cyanobacterium YX3bin19 | reverse complement strand
GGGTGATGGGCAACGATGAGCAGCAAGAATTATCAATGCTCCAGTCAGTTTGACGCTCAAGAAAGTTGTGCTGCACCTACGCTCCGCTACCCCTGCTGATTTGGATCTGCTGCGGCACTGGGATGAGCAACCGCACGTGATTGCCTCAGATCCCAACGATGAGTGGGGTTGGGAGGTGGAGCTTGACCGCACCCCTGATTGGCGGGAGCAGTTGATTGCGGAAATCGATGGTCGTCCTATCGGCTTTGTCCAGATCATTGATCCAGCACGGGAGGAGAGCCACTACTGGGGGGATGTCCCTGCGGATCTGCGTGCTATTGATATCTGGATCGGGGAAGAGAGCGATTTGGGCAAAGGCTATGGCACGCAAATGATGCAGCTTGCCTTAGCCCGTTGTTTCGCTGACGCGGCTGTGACGGCTGTACTCGTTGACCCGCTCGCCAGCAATACCCGTGCTCACCGCTTCTATGCACGGCTTGGCTTTCAATTTGTTAAACAGCGACGCTTCGGTAAGGATGACTGCTGCGTTTATCGCCTGGAACGAGCAGATTGGCACCCTGAAAGCGGGCAAGATCTGAGGGGCCAGGGTCAGGAAAGCGGCTAGAGAGTCAAGCCCCCTTGCCAAGGGGGTGCCGGAGGCGGAGGGATCTGATGAGCCGCCTCTAGACAGTGACTAGACAGTGAATAGATATTGGAGCACTTAAATTCGAGTTCAAAACTCGGATGCTGAAGCTTGGAGCTCAAACGTTTAACCTCTGGGCTGAAATTTTGCAGCTTGGAACTTGAATGACGAAGCTCAAAGCTGCAACTTTGCAGCCTAAAGCTTGGATGTTGCACCTTTAAGGTCGAAGGATGAAGCTGGGAACTCGAATGTTGAAGCTCCAAGTATGAATGCCCAAGCTTTGAAGTCAAACACGGTGAGCCTTTCAGGGCAAACGACCGCAGCCTATTCAATCGCCGCAATGCAAACCGGCGTACTGCCAACAAGCTTCCTACCAGGCCAACCAGCGCCCCAAAACCGAGTAAAATCAGCGGCACCAGCAGCAGCTCTAGGACACTGAGCTGTAGACCATTGGCGAGAACCCGCATAAAATTTGGCTGCTGAGTCAGCAGATGGTGGACAAATCGTTGGATCGCAGCAATAAAACCCCAGGCGATCGCTTGCCAGTCTAGGATTTGCTGGAGATGCTTTCACAAAAAATGTTGCGACAATCAGCGGCCTTTTTCGCTCAATGCAACCAGGTTGAAGACAGTAGCTAGGGCTTGGTGGATTGGAACTTTGGACTTCGCGATCGCTTTTTCATAAACGGATGTGGGACTGCTATAGCTGGACTTTCTATTCTGTTTATGTCAGCGTGTTACTGTTCATCAAGCCCTATGTCCAAAATCTGCTTGCTACCCAGTGTAGCTTTGCGAGACTTTTGGGCCTGACCTGCACCGGAAGTGCTAGTTTTTTTATTTAGACAAAGTGTATAGAGGGTTAGGTTAAGCTGGGCTGAAATCAGCAAAAGTTTCCTTACCACTCCTTCTTACGTAAACGCTAGGAATTCAGATGAAAACGCCTGAAGATATTCCTGAAGCTCTACGGCAGGCGAACCATGAAGAAAGCCGGCCTCGCTTCAACCAGCAACTTCTTGCCTGGGGAATACTAGTTGGATTAACCCTCTTAGCTTTGGGATTCTGGTTTTTTTCTCAACGACAACGGCCCCAAGCTGATTCATCAACTACTGCTCCCACTCCAGATGTTGCGAATCAAGAGGCCCAACCTGCAGCTCAGTCTCCAGAAGGTCTTCTCGGCCACTTTCCCTATACTGAAGCACCGCAAAACGAGCTAGAGCCAGTTGGGGCAGACGACAATATTCAGCTTCGCTCGACAGCCGCTGAACAATTTCAAGCAATGGTTGCCGCCGCTCAAACAGAGGGGATTAACCTGGTACCGATTTCTGGATTTCGTTCCGTTGCTGACCAGAAACACCTATTTTTTGACGTCAAAGCTGAGCGGGGGCAGGTGGCAACGGAACGAGCTGAGGTTAGTGCTCCCCCCGGCTATAGTGAGCACCATACAGGTTACGCCATCGATATTGGCGATGCTGCTAGACCAGAAACAAACTTGAGCAGCAGCTTTGAGACTACGCCTGCTTTTGAATGGCTACAGGCCAATGCCTCCCGCTTTAGCTTTGAGCTATCTTTTCCGAAAGACAATGCTCAGGGAATTAGCTATGAGCCCTGGCACTGGCGCTTCGTTGGCGATCAAGATAGCCTGGAAACATTTTATAAAGCAAAAAGTTCCGATTCTAGCGGAAACTAAGAAGCTAGCTCCAATTAAAGTATGGTGAAGGTTGAGGGATAGCCTACCTAAGTCATGAATCAGATTGCGTTTAATTCTCTGGCAATTGTTGTCTTCATTATTACCTTCTCGATTCTGCTCGGTCCTTTTTTGCCGATATCGCCTTTCGTTCCGACGGGAATCACGGTCGGGCTTTTGGTTGGTTTGACTGCTGATGCCGCAGGGTTTCAAGGTAAAGGGCTGACTTTACTTCTAGACTGGTTTGCTCAGAAGTCACCAGCCTATCAAGCTCGCATTCTCCGCCATGAAGCTGGGCATTTTTTAGCAGCTTACCTATTGAACATTCCGATCGCGGGCTATACCCTCAGTGCTAAGGAAGCGCTACAGCAAGGGCAACCTGGTCAAGGGGGCGTGACGTTTACTGACGAAGCTTTAACGACAGGCAAGGTTTCGCCAGAGTTAGTGGATCGGTACTCTACTGTCTGGATGGCAGGAGCGGTTGCCGAAACCTTGGTTTACGGAACCTTTGAAGGTGGAGCTGAGGATCGCCGGAGACTGAAAGATATTTCGACTCAGCTACGGCAGAATTACCAGCAAAAGGAACATGCCGCGGCGCTGCGGGCT
>JAUJON010000237.1 GCA_030447595.1 Thermosynechococcaceae cyanobacterium YX3bin19 | reverse complement strand
GCTACCAGCCCCAGGCGCTCTAAATACTCAACACCAGGTGGGCAATCGAAAATTACCACGTCGTGGTCTAATGACCCTACTACGTCTGCTAAATCTTCTGGGTCGAGAGACTGAATGTTATGTCCGGTTAAGTCAGGTCCACCAGGAAGAACATATAGTCCTGGGGAAGCTTCTAGCGGTGTTGGAGATATCCCAGATAGCAACGCCGCCGTGCCTGGTGCGGTCGGATCAGTTCCTAATACATACCCAGAGTTCGATTGCGGGTCTAAATCAATCACTAATACTCGCATTCCTTGATGGGACAGCACCGATGCTAATCCGCAGGCAATTGTGGTCTTGCCCACGCCGCCCTTTCTAGCTGCTACAGCAATGCGGTGATGAATCATGGGCGCATCCTATCACGTCTTTTCTAAAAAGCGATCGCGCTCTGTTATGGGAGTACTGAAGAACGCACTTCAGCTATGAAGCGGTCAATTGCTGCCTTAGTTCGCTTGTACTCTTGCGACTGCTTGCCTACCTTCAGACCGGACAGGATGCGATCGCGCACAACCGCTAAATCTGGCTGCTGGGATTGTTGCTTGAGAGATTTCGCCTCTTCCCTCAAGCGCTTAACTCCCCCAGCTCTGACTCCAGGGCAACGAGCCGTTCCTGTAAAGGAGCTAGCTGATTAGCTATACGTTTATCTAGCTGTTCTGGTTCAAAGGAGGATGCGCTAGTTTGTGGGCGATCGCTCTCAATTCCCAATCCCTCGGAGCAAAATCGGATAACCAGGTCAGTAAAAGTGTCTCGTTCGTCTTCTGCCCTAGTCTTGAGCGCTTCGATTAGGTCTGTAGGCATCTTGATATTGATTTGTCTCTTTGTAGCTCTAGGCATGGCTTATATGTAACTTCTATACACTTGACTATACACCCCAGATACAATGCCTCTGGGTGGGGCATGGGACTCACGTAGCGGCGAGTGCAGTGAGTAGTTGAGCTTTCGTCAAACTCGAATACTTCCTTAACTGGCGACGCTGTGCTTCTTTCTTTAACGCTCGAATTGTCCAGCCACTAAAGTCAATTTCAGGCTGTTCAATGACCTCCGGCATTGCTGGTGGTAGGAGATAAATTACCGGGCTAGCTTCCTGCTGGCAGCAGCAGGGTTGACTGATAGCTTTATCGCCCTCGCCTTGCCAAAGGTCAGATAGCGGCGCTGTTTCTTTGGTATCGCTAGGAGTCGGAACAATAGCGATCTGCCTTGGCAGTACCTTTGGTATCGCTTCTTCTGGCTTATCTTGAAACGTCGTGGCGCTTGCGTTATAGAGGTGTGTTAACCCGCAAAAGAAGTCTAGGAACATTACCAGAGTGATTGTGATAACCAGTGATTCGAGCGTCAGAGTTAGTAAGTCTTGCATTGTGATTTCCTTAAGCCAGCTTGTGTAGAGAGTTGCTGGCGATAGCGGCAGAAGCCTTGAAGCTCCCTGTCAGCCTTGAACTAACCGCTTGTATATATACAATATAGCTTACAATATAGTTAACTGTCTATATAGAAACTATACATATTTGCTATAGGATATAGTTATTTAATGACTATACGCTTATATACGGTTAACTATACATTTAGGAGAGGGAGTGCAGGACAAAGAAAACCCCAAGCCTATTAAGGTTGGGGCAATTTCCATCAATAAGGTTGTGTCTCCACCTGTGATGGTTTACATATTTAGAGTGACACTAGGGAGTAGTAGTGTGAGCGCCGTTCCTGTAGAGTCGAGAAACCTTCTCTGGCACTGGCTCAACCTCAACCCGCGATACAGCTTTGAATGTAATTAGCCGCTCATAACGGTTCTCGCCGTCCTCACCTTTGCTAGTGCAGCGCGAGAACCAGACAGCCTCAGCGAATTTATTGGAGGGCGATCGCCTGACAAACTGGAGTCCGCGCCAACTGACTATCGCTGCGCCGTACTGGTCGGAACGCTCGACTGTTGCAGCAATGGTTGACCAATCGAAGCTGGTGAAAGATTCCAGGGGTTGCTGGTGGTTGGGAGCGGCTGTGCTGACAGGAACTAGCTGCTGTATAGAATCAGCTATACGTTCTAGGGCTACCATCTGTCGGTGTTGGATTTCGAGCCAGAGGTGGGTTTGTTCAGGGGTCATTGTGGCTCCTTTGTAGGTAGTGGGTGTAGGAACACAAAGTGCGGGTAGCTGGGGTGAAGTGTGATCGCCCTCATCCCAAAAAGCGGGGGACTTTTAGCGCCCCCGCACTAATTTAATTACTCCAAATTTTCAACTTTCCACTGGGCTGAGATCGCTCTAAGCTCATCTAAGGCGAGGTCTATCCCGACAGAAATTGATGTCAGAAGGAAGTCTTCATGGTCTGGGTGTTCAGTCACAAGCTGGATCAGTTTGAGTTGATGTTCCAGCCGCTCTAATCGAGTGGCTACGTTGTGATCAAATAAATTACTCATTTTCTTTTGTCTCCCAGCTTCTAGGCTGCCAATAACCGTCGTGGCTGACTTCTTCGATTTCAATCCACAGCGCTTCTAATGAGTCCTTGATGTGTTCAGCCAGGGTGTCATCTCCACGGGGAACGCCCCTGTTGCCTTCGTCTTTATATCGGATTGAGCAGCACAGAACATCAGCTAAATCGCGCAATCGCATCGCTTCATCCTGCCAGTGCCGCGCGAACTTTTTAGGTAGTTCGATTAGTTCCAAACCTTCTCCTTGAAAGCGCTCGCTCATGCTGCCTCCAGCTTGACTTGTGATTGGTGGGTTACTGGCTGCTCATGCGCTGCCTGCTGCTCTGCCTCAATGTCCCTCCACTTTTGCATCGAGTCGAAGCCGGATTTTAAATCCAGCTTTCGTCCGGAGGCAAGGAAAGCTTTCCAGTTAGCATCTGCACCCCGGCGACCAATGGGGTTGGCGTTGTAGGTCAGCG
>JAUJON010000236.1 GCA_030447595.1 Thermosynechococcaceae cyanobacterium YX3bin19 | reverse complement strand
GATTTTACCTTACGTTTACCTGTCAGTATACTTATCTTCATCCTCCCAAAAGATAGTAACCTTTAGTAACTTAAATTGCAACCTCAAAATTTGAACCCCCAAACCCTTCAAAATTAGGTATAAAAAGTTGCACCTATCCCCTCTACCAGGACTGCTAGAGTGCACTCAGCGGTGTCTTCTCAAACAGTCTACAGTGGTGAACCACTGGAATGTGCGACGAGTTGTAATACAGGTTGAGATTGAAAGAAGCAATACTGAGATTTTACCTTTCGTTTACTTCCTAATGTACTAATCTTTATCCCCCTAAAAGATAGTAACCCGTAGCGACTTAAATTGCAATCTCAAAATTTGAACTTCTAACCGCTTCCAAATTAAATCAATGGTTTCAACATTTAAAGTGAGTTACCATCCTTTTTGCCAGACGTTGAAGTGGCAACTAAAGTGCCAAGCTAAGTGAAGATTATGAGCACTTTCAAAGGTAATAAACTTTCTGCTCACGAATACCTTGACTCTTCAACATCGATGAAACATTAAAAATCTCCTTATTTGTGCCATTCTCAATAATTAAGAAAGTTCTGAGAGCCAAGATCGCGGGAGACTGCTGGTAAAACTGCAGTTTTACTTGTTGCTGCAAGGCAGTCTTAGCTTTAAGGACTTATCCTAGCTGTTAAAGAGATTTCAAGGAGCAACAATGGATACACAGACCCTGGGCACCTCCGAGGTAAAAATCACACCGATCATTATGGGTACCTGGCAAGCGGGTAAGTCCCAGTGGGTTGGCATTGAGGATGCAGAGACTATTCAGGCAATTCGGGCAGCGTTTGATGCCGGGATTACAACAGTAGATACAGCAGAAGTCTATGGCAACGGCCACTCCGAACAAGTAGTTGCCAAAGCCTTAGCTGACGTTCCCCGAGAGCAGGTCGTCTATGCCTCAAAAGTTTTTGCCAACCACCTGAAATATGATCAAGTCATTGAGGCTTGCCACGGCTCTTTAAAGAGATTAGAAACCGACTACATTGACCTATACCAGATCCACTGGCCTTCGGGATCTTTTAGCAGTGAACCAGTGCCGGTTGAAGAAACCATGCGGGCGCTGAATGAGTTGAAGCAGCAGGGCAAGATCCGGGCGATCGGGGTTTCCAACTTCTCCCGTGCTCAACTGGAGTCAGCAGCTCAGTACGGTCGAATTGATAGTCTGCAGCCTCCCTACTCCCTGTTCTGGCGGCAGGTAGAGCAAGATGCTATGCCCTACTGTGTAGAGCACAATATCTCCATCCTGGCCTACTCCTCCCTGGCTCAGGGATTGTTGACAGGTAAATTTTCACCCGACCATCAATTCCAGGAAGGCGATAACCGGGCAAAAAATAAACTGTTTCAGGGGCAAACCTACCAACGGGCTCAGCAAGCACTGGATAAGCTTCGTCCCATCGCTCAGCGCCATCAGGTAAGTTTGAGTAATCTTGCCCTGGCCTGGCTGATTGCCCAACCGCAAACTAATGCGATCGTCGGGGCCCGTAATGCTGAGCAGGCGACACAAAATGCTAAGGCCGCTGACGTTCAATTCTCTCAGCAGGAACTTGGGGAAATTGACGCTATTGGGCGGATCGTCACGGATCACCTTGACCCCGATCCGGTGATGTGGAACTGGGCAAAAGCCTCCTAGCCAGCACTATGCAGATTTGTACTCAACTGTTCACGGTTCGGAAGCGCTTTGCCCTCACTATCAGCCAGGGAACCACTACTCAGACAACAAACCTCTGGGCCACGGTGGAGCAGGACGGCATTGAGGGCTAGGGTGAAGTCTCGCGCTTTTTCTTGAGTGACTAGAAAACGCTGCAGGAGATGCAGCAAGTGGCAGCCCTGCTGGAAAGGTTGAGCTCCCTGGAGTACCTAGCAGATTCAGTTAGGTTTTGCAGCAGCGCAGGTTTCCTCCGCAGCCTGGGCAACCTTAGACGTTCATCGATCCAATGATTAACATGCTGCTTTGTCAACAAAACGACCAAGTACTCTGGCAGGCAGCGCTAAGTAATACTTTGGCTCTGCTGTAGGCGATCGCCGGAGAATATTGGACTCGAGTATCAGTACTGGAAAGATGGCGATCGCGCAGCAAAATGAGCTGGGATCACGCACTTCAGGTCAATCCTAATGGACCTTATTACAGAGCCTTGTTAGGTTTCTTTGCGTTACAAATGTATAAGTTTGTCCCATAAAGCGAATTGACTGCTGTGGCACCTAAAATTTCTCTGGAAGAAGAAAACCTTTTTACGGGTGTGGATAATGAGCTAGAGCCATTTGAGCGGGAGCCGCAGCAGGGTACCCGCAGTGGGTTGGCAGGTAAGCGAGGTGTCCTGGTGGGGGTCGGCATTGGCATTGCGATCGCGGCTGGAGGAATGCTTCTGAATCCCACGCCTGAAACCTAATACTTCTGACTTGCAGGCGGAAACGGCAACAACTGCTTCTGCCCAAAGTGTCACCGTCGCTGTGGTGGAAAGAGGACCTGTAGCTAGCACCTTGGAAGCGACTGGAACCGTTGCCGCCTCGGATCTGTTGCCCGTCTTGCCCCAGGCCACGGGAATTCAGATCCAGGAAGTGCGGGTGGATGAGGGGGATACAGTGACGGCTGGATAGGTGATAGCTGTACTGGACAATTCCGTACTTCAGGCCCAGCTCAACCAAGCGCAAGCCCAGGTGGTCTCTGCCCAAGCGGTGGTACGCCAGCGGCAAGCGGCAGTGGCGCAGGCGCGGGCAGCGTTGGCGGAAGCGCAAAGCAATCGCAGCCGTTATACGGGTTTAGCTCGCGAGGGGGCGATTAGCCGTCAAGAGTTAGAAAGCCGTACTACCACTGCTGCTACGGCGCAGGAACAAGTCCGGTTGGCACAAGCAAGATGTCAGCAGTGCTCTGGCGGAGGTACA
>JAUJON010000235.1 GCA_030447595.1 Thermosynechococcaceae cyanobacterium YX3bin19 | reverse complement strand
TGGCAAACGTTTTATATTGGAGTCATTGGTCTGGTTTTCGGTATGACAGTCCCCTTCTTGTTGGCTCTTCTGCTCAACCAACCCATCAAAGGTCGAGGCTTGTACCGCGCGGTCTGGTACATACCAGTAGTCACCTCGTACGCAGTCATGTCTCAAATCGTGCTCATTCTTATGAATCCGGTGGATGGAGCGCTCAACAGATTCCTAGTAAGTGTTGGCTTGCCAAGGGTTGACTGGCAATTGAGTACGTTTTGGATGATTTTTTGGATTACCGCGTTCGGCTTGTGGAAGGGCATTGGCGGGGGTGCGTTGCTGTACCTTGCCGGGCTGCAGTCGATTGATCCGTCGCTCTATGAGGCGGCAAAAGTAGATGGAGCTGGCGCTTGGCGTCGCATGACCTCGATCACGCTTCCGCTCATGAAGCCAATTATCGCCTTTGTTCTGGTTATTGGCGTCAACGGGATGTTCCAGGTTTTTGAGCCGATCTATTTCATTTCCAAAGGCGGACCCCGTGGATCTACCACGGTGGTCGTGTATCAAATATGGAAGGATGCGTTCGCCAATTTTCAATTCGGTATGGCTAGTGTGGGATCTGTTGTAGTGTTGGTTATCGTCATGATCGGTACGATCATTAGCTTGAAGTTATCGAAGTCGATTTACTAACGAATGGTGCTAGGTGACAGGGACATGCGAACCTGGAAGCTTGAGGTTGTACTACCAACTCAAGAAGGAGATTCGCATGTCTACCGAGGATTTTATCATTGAATTGTTCTGGCGGGTTGATGCCGTGCTGGGCGCGGTGCCCAAACATTCGCAGGCCAGCCTGTATCCCGGTGAGGTCGTGACCTTGGCCCTGCTCTTTGCCCTCAAAGGGGTCGGCCCCCGCGTCTTTTCCCGCTGGCTTACCCGGGACTACCGGTCCCTCTTTCCCAAACTGCCCGAACGCACCCGCTTGTTTCGGTTGTTCGCGACGCATCGTGACTGGGCCGACTTCTTTCTGGCTAGCCCGACCACCTGGGGCGTCGCCGATAGTTATGGGATCGAGCTGTTGCATCCGATGCGCGAAGGCCGCAGCCCGCAGCAAATTGGGCGCAAGGGGAAATCGAACCATCGCTGGATCGTCGGCGGCAAGCTGGCCCACATCGTCAATCAACTGGGCTTGATCGTGGCATGGGACTGCTCGACGGCCAACGCGCATGACTCGGTCTTTCAAGCGCTGATTGGCGACTTCCAAGACGAGATGATGGTGTTGACGGACACGGGCTTGCATGGCAAGGCCGGCGATCCGCCCAACATGAAACGGTGCGCACGCGGCACGTGGAACGTGCGGATGATCGTGGAAACCGTGCAGGCGATGTTGACGACGGTGTGTCATTTCAAACATATGAGCCACCGGTGCTGGACGCAGTTCATGGCACGGCTGGCGTTTACGATGACGATGTTTAATGTCCTGGTGCTATGGGACGGGCTGCAGGTTGATACGGATGGCGTGATCCACCTGTCGATTGCCCCCTTCAGCCTCTGACACTAGCACCATTCGTTACTAACAGAGGGGCCACATGAATATCGAACGGAAGTCAGGTGTTTTATCTCATATCGTATTGTCTTTCGGTGGCCTGATCATGCTATACCCATTGTTCTACATGTTCCTGGCAGCTTTGATGGATCCATACGAATACATTCTGTCTGCTACTTTACTCCCTATTCCGAGCGATTGGAACTTCGGCATTTTTTGGGAGATGCTATCGTATAAGGATATTCCGTACTGGTTCAGAAACACGATCTTGAGAATCACGTGGTATCTCGCCTGGACCATCCTGACAGCGATCGTTCTCGGATACTTTTTTTCCAAAGGTAAATTCTTTGGAAAGACTGTGATGTTTTATGTGCTTCTGTCGACGATGATGATACCCAATATCACAGCGCTGGTACCTACCTATATCATGTATGCTCGCTGGCCTTGGGCCGGTGGAAATGATGTATTTTTCGGAGGTTCCGGCTTACTAAACACGTGGCCCGTTATGCTGGTTGGTGGTCTCGTTCAGGTATTTGCCGTGTTCCTGGTAAAGCAGATGTACGACACACTACCGAATGAGTATGAAGAGGCTGCCAGGATAGACGGAGCTGGAACATACAGGATTATTTTTCAAATCTATGCTCCCATGTTGAAATCGGTTATGGCGGTGATTGTCATCGGTACGTTCGGCACGATATGGAACGACTTTCTGACTAATCTGGTTTTCACCGATGGATCGACTGGTCCACATCTGACCATGGTTGCCTATGGCGTGACGAAGCTAACAAGCCTGGTCGGTGCGGAGCTCATTGAGAATCAATATATTGTCAATTACCCCGGTGTCTTTGCAGCCGCACTTCTGGTCACTCTTCCCTCGATCGTAACCTATCTCGTTTTACAAAAGCATATGGTCATGGGGTTAGCAATGTCCGGATTGAAGGGCTAGCCCTCTGGAAGGAGGTGAACAGTAAGCCGGCGTCTACGTGGCGAACCCGAAAACTTCTCGTTGCGACTGAGGGAAGCGCCCTCAAATCTGGTTCACGACTGTTCAGGAGGACGTACATATGGAACGGCGGATTATTCGTCTCGCGTTGACCTTTGCATTACTTCTAGGCTTGATCCTGACCGCATGCGGCGCGCAACAGAGTTCGAGCGGAAGCAATGTGCGGCCAGCAGCGACGCAGGGACAAGGCAGCACTCCGGCACCGACACAAGCGGCCAGCGGTGAGCCAGCAGCGACGCAGGGACAAGGCACTCCGGCACCGACACAAGCGGCCAGCGGTGAGCCAGCAGACGGGCAAGGGCAAACGGAGGCCGGAACAGGTGAGAAGGTTACCTTGGTGGTCTGGACTGGCGGCGATTTTGTCACTGATGAGCAGATCCAAGCCGAGCTGGACAAGGCTA
>JAUJON010000234.1 GCA_030447595.1 Thermosynechococcaceae cyanobacterium YX3bin19 | reverse complement strand
AGCGGACGCAACGCAGAATTAGATCGGGAGGGTAATGACACCATTTCAACGGGTGGGTCTTGAACATTGAGAGTGGTCATTTAGGGGAACAAGCTCCTCACTCTACCATCTCCCTCCGTTTTTGCAACACAACCGAAATCAGTGCCCTAGCCGCTACTTTTAATCGTATGAAGACCAGCATCTCGATGGGCATCGAGATGCTGCAGCGGCAAGCTTAACTACTCCAGGAACACAGACCCCCGAATTCGATCATCTTTTCCTATTGAAACGCCTACTTTTTCTGGCGGCGATCGCTTTACGTTTGCGTTTCTCAAGAGGGGTCTCAAAGTGCCGGTGTTTCCTCACATCTGCCAAAATACCTGCTTTAGAAACTTCGCGCTTAAATCGACGCAAAGCTGAATCAATCCATTCACCATCACCCGGAATGATCTGAACCACTCACTATCCTCCGTAAATATCCTAGTTTAAAGTTCAGCAGGATATTTGTCTGTACCAATCAACTCATCCGGGAGGACTTGCGATCGCGGATTCAATTTTGAAAAGACTACAATCCCTTCGGTACTAGCAGCATCCATACCACAAGGGGTTAGGTCTACTCGTTTGCGCCTTGGCCTTTCGGAGCAAGTTGCCGTTTCGAGGATCTATACTGGGCTCTTGCGGGGGGAGGTCAACAACCCAACTATATCTAGAATAGGCTGCTAGCTCAGCCCTGTCGGTGGGAAAAAGTCACAAAACGTCAGGGACCTGAGGGGAAGTTCAAAAATGGTAGGCCCCATCCGTTCCTTTCTGCAGAGACTTCTCTAAGGCAGCTGAGTCTCAACGTTGAGAAAAGCAGGTACTAGCTAATGCCGATTGATTACTACCATCCGCAGGTTGCTAGAAGGAGCCAGGGTTATAGCCCGCCGCACAGGTCGAACGGGCCGACTACTAGCAAGGGACAGTTGAAGATGCGACAGAATGCTAGCAAGGACCAATTTCATCTCAAACAGGGCGAAGGCTGCCCCAATGCAGCGACGATTACTGCCACCAAAGGGAAAATACTCATAGGGAGAATAATGTCGCTCCAGAAAGCGCTCTGGTTTGAACTGTTTTGGCTCCGGATACAGCTCTTCGCGATGATGCGTCAGATAGATACAAGGAGCAAGGACTGTTCCCGGAACAAATTGGTAACCCATCACCTGGAGCGGGGACTTCACTAGCCGAGTAAAGGTAAACATTGCTACCGGATAGATGCGGAGTGTTTCTTGACAAACTGCAGACAGATAAGGAAGGCTGGCCAATTGGCTCGGCTCGGGGTTAGGGCCCAGCGTGCTTAACTCTGAGCGTAGTTTGTCTTGAACCTCTGGTAGATGGTGAATCCAGTACAGTGCCCAAGCTAGAGCTGTTGCTGTGGTCTCATGCCCCGCAAACAGTAGGGTCAATAGTTCATCATGTAACTCCACATCGGTCATCGGCTGGCCTGCTTCATCACGAGCAGACAACATCAAGCTCAGGATATCTTCACCCAAGGAATTGGGGTTGCTCCGGCGTTCTCGAATTTCGGCATAAATGAGTTCGTCCACTTGCTGCTTTTGACGCAGGAAGCGCCCCCAAGGGCTCCAGGGGCCAAAATCCTGCTGTAGTCGCTGAATGAAGAGCAAGCTGGTACCCAGGGTCGAACCCAGCGAATCCAGCAGTGAACTGAGGAGTTGCCTCAGCTGCTCCAAACGCTGTAGTTCGTTGATGCCAAAGACAACGCGCAAGATCACTCGCAGCGAGATTTCTTGCATGGCGGAACGAACTGCGAGGGGTTCGCTCATGGTCCATTGACCGATGGCTTGCTCAGTAATGCTGCAAATAAGCTGACCGTAAACCCGTAGGCGTTCTCCATGAAACGGTGGCATCAACAGCCGCCGCTGTCGCTGGTGGCGATCGCCGTCTAGGAGTAACAGGGAGTTATCTCCCAGTAGAAACTGTAACCGCTGGTTGCCCCCACCCACCTCAAACAAGCTTGGATCAGTAGTTAAAATTTCTTGGATAGCCTGGGGGTTACTAAAAATTATAATGGAGGAAAAAGCAAATCGTGAGATAAAGGGGTCCCCATAGCGTCTTGCAGCAGTGTCTAGACGTTGTAAAGGACGAGTAATGCCGTGAATGGTCTGCAGCAGGGCTGGAGTTCGGGGTCCATCAGGGAGTTGCATGGCGGCTATTCCTCTAGACTTTTTCTTCTATTGTTTATGACAACAAGACTTGCGATCGTGTTTGTTTTACAGATAGGAAGCCGTAGTATTAAATTGCCTTGATCCATGCACCCCTGGCTCTACACTAGGGGGTCATGCCAGATAGAAGTGTGGGATTGATAAACTTAAGGAGCGTTTGAGTTTCTAAACAAGTGATGGAATGTCCATTCTGTAATCATCCCAATGGCGCAGGGGCGAATAGGTGGTGATCCCAGCACACAGGAGCGGCGCAACCCCGGCGAGATCGAGGTTATCTGGAACACGCAGAACGAAGCGTTCATCGGCGACAATGCTATCGGAGTAGCCACCATAGGTAACTGGAGCAGTCTTGTGCTTGTCTGGGGAGTTGTAGGTGAAGATCACATTTTGGCAAAACTGCTCAAAGCCAGCTTTGCAATGGGGACAGGTACCATCCGAATCGACCATACAGCCGATCGCCGCGAGATCACCGGGCTTGTACTTCGTCACTGCCGAGCCAACCTGAGTGACCCGTCCGACGATCTCATGACCGGGGACGATCGGGTAGGTCGTGGCCATGAATTCGCTCCACTCGTTACGCACCGAATGGACATCGGAGTGACAGATGCCGCAGAAGAGAATTTCGATCTGAACGTCATGTTCGGTTGGATCGCGCCGCTCGATCGTGTCGGAGGCTAATGGTGATGTGGGTATGTCAATAGTTTTGTGTAAGCGCGAGAAAGTCAATGAGGGAAGCGCTC
>JAUJON010000233.1:1374-2945 GCA_030447595.1 Thermosynechococcaceae cyanobacterium YX3bin19 | reverse complement strand
GGCCGGGTGGCTACATGCTTACTGCATTTGGAAGCGAAGTGAAGCCTAAGGACATTCAGCGGGTAGCTGAGGCAGACAAAAGGTATCTGGCAGCTAAGAAGTTGCAGGGTAGGTTCGGCTTTGGGATGGACCCGGAGAGTGAGCCCCTGTTTGAGCAGGACATCAGAAATGCTCGTGAGGAGTATCTCTTAGCCTTGGAGGCAGCTTACGGCGAGTGAGGAGAAGCACGTTCAGAGGGAGATCTTCCTGGCCTTCAGAGCGGTCTGGTAGCAGCCAACATAGAAGGAGTTAGCTTAGAAGTCTCTCATATCCCTTCTGCCTCTTTGAAGAGGTGGGGACGTTTCTGGGTTTAACGGTATAAAATTTTGTATGTAGTACCGTACAACAAGGGGAGTGCTGAGAAGAAATGATATCGGCTTTGTTATTCTGGATCATAGTTGGTCTCATCGCCGGTGCGCTGGCCAAGTGGGCCATGCCAGGGCCTGACCCAGGCGGGATATTAGTTACGATCATCATCGGTATTGTAGGTGCAGTCTTAGGGGGGGGGCTCCTGAGCCTCCTTGGCATCGGTGGTGGTGCCGGTAGTGGAGGGTGGATATTCTCCATCGTCGCAGGGTTTATCGGAGCAGTAATATTATTGGCTATCTACCGGATGGTAGCGAACCGAACTGTGTAAAGCTAAATATTTTAAGAGGCCGGGGCTTCTATGCCCCGGCTCTTTTTATGCCCACTCCTCCAACACCTGCAGAATCTCTTAGCCTCCGTACAAGCACCCCCACCCCTAGGCGTGTTCTTGCAGGTAGGTATTGGCAAGCACTTCTGGATCAACATCCTGCTGACAATCCTTGGCTATATCCCTGGCATAATCCATGCGGTATGGGTTATCGCTAAGTACTAACCTAAACTCCTTAGCTCTTTCTCAAACTCCTCGTAAGCTAAGGGATATTTGTTCTTGAGGCTGACTCTCATATATCCCATAGCTTCACTGCCGTAGCCGTTCTTCAACTGGATCATCAAGTCCCGTAGCCTCATCAACTCTCGTAGTTGCTTCTCATCAGATTCAAGCAACTGCTCCATCTTCTCTCTCAGGTAAGCGGACTGTTTGTGCCTTTCAAGAGTCTGCTGCCACTTGGTCTCCTTACGTAGCCGTTGTCTCTCTTTCTCCTCCCTTAGCTCTGCTTGAAAGGCGATTACAGCTTCAGGATATTTCTCTTTCAGATTAAGGTATCGTTCGTTGATCCATGACCCGCTGAAGCCATAGTTTCCAGTTCGTTGGCTTTGTCTGATTATCGCCCTGAGCATTTCCAGATCGTGTATATACTGGAAGTCCGGCTCTAGATTCTCCTTTATCTTCCTGATGTAGGGGGACTCTTCCCTCAAAAGCCTCAATCCTCCCTATTCAAGTTCAAAGCTTCCCTATACGCCTCGTAAGCCTCTGGGTGTCTATCTCTCTTTGACCGTAACAACGTAATCCATCCCCTGGAGAGGTTCCTCTGCTGCTTCAGGAGCAGGATCTCCTTGATGGTCTCCATGTCGATCACGTACTGTGGGTCAAGATCCGCAAGCTGATT
>JAUJON010000233.1:0-1274 GCA_030447595.1 Thermosynechococcaceae cyanobacterium YX3bin19 | reverse complement strand
TGGTGGTGAGTGCTCCTCGTCCGTTTCCTGGTCGAAAATGTCCTCCATTGCCATCACAGCCTTGTCCTGCATGTTCGGGAGGACGTGGCTGTAAGTATCTAAGGTGATGGAGATGGACGAGTGTCCTAGAAGTTCCTGTACCACCTTGGGATGTACGCCTGTGGTCAGCAGCAAAGTGGCGCAGGTGTGTCTGAGATCATGAAACCTCGTGTCGAGTGGAAGATTGGCTTTCCTGAGCAGTGGCTTCCAGGAGCGCATTCTAAGGTTCTGACAGCTTAGGGTAGTACCAACCTTCGTACAGAAGATCCATTCGCTTATCCTAGGATGCTCCTTCAATACCCTTATGGAGGTCTGGGTTAGCTTGATGCTCCTCTTTCCTTTCGAGGTCTTGGGCGCGTCTATCCGTCCGTTGTAGATGGTTCTCCTCACCTTTACGGTGCCTTGCTCAAAATCTACGTCGCTCCACTGAAGACCTAGCAGTTCACCTTGCCTCATCCCAGTGGTAACCGCTAGGACGTAGAGTGCTTCTAGCTTATTCCCCTTAGCCGATTCCAGTAGCTTGAGAACCTGTTCCTCGTCGAGGGGACTTATCTCTTTCTTCATAGCTTTCGGAGGCTCCACAGCCTCCGTAACGTTCCTGGGGATCAGTTGCCACCTGACAGCCTGCTTGAGTGCTTTGTGGAGCGTGGCGTGGACGATCTGCACAGTCCTAGGCGATAGGCCGGAGTCAAGCTTTGAGCGGTACAGGGACTGAACCTGGAGCGCGTTCAGCCTATCGAGCCTAGTCTTACCCAGGGTAGGCACCACATGAAGACGCACCATCTCCTCGCTCCTCTTCCAGGTACGCTCCCTTACTGTCCCTTTGATGCCATCAAGCCACTTGTCCAGGTATTCTCCCATCGTCAAAGACCCACAATCGTAGATCAGTCCTGAGTCCCTTTCGGACAAGACTTTAGTCAGCTTGGCCGCTACTTCTTTCCTGCTCTTCGAGTAAATGTATTTGATCTTTGTTCCGTCGGGAGTCTTGATCGCGTACTGACCCACCCACAACCCGTCCTTGCGACGGTAGACGGACCCCTCTCCGTTCCCTCTTTTCTTCGGCAACTCTTCCTCCTTGTTACTGTAGAGGAAGCTGTAGTGGATACACCTAGCCGAAAAGAGGATTCTTATTTTCCTGCCTTTTGCAGGAAAATTAAAAGTGAGCCTAAGAGAATATTGAACTGCGATTTACGGTTTAGGAAACCGCTGCTCTATCCCCTGAGCTACAGGCGCAC
>JAUJON010000232.1 GCA_030447595.1 Thermosynechococcaceae cyanobacterium YX3bin19 | reverse complement strand
CTGATTTGTGAACAAAAGCTTAAGCAGCTAGCCGCTTGACCATGAGTCGAATCAAAGAACCATAAATCATTGCTTCGCTCACCTCGGTGTACACCTCGTAATCCTTGCTCAAGCGGCGAAATCGATTGAGCCAACCAAACGTCCGCTCGACCAGCCATCGCTTGGGTAAGCGCTCAAATGTTTTTGAGATTCGCTCAATCACCTCGACTCGTACCTGCTCTCCACAAATTTGTTTGACCGCACGAGCGAAGTTTGCTCCTGAATAGCCTTGGTCTACCCAAACTACTTGCAACTTTGAGAGTTCTCCTATCGCTTCATGCAGCACGACAACCGCTCCTAATCGTTCTGAGGCATTCGCTTCAGTGACTAAAACACCAATGAGCAATCCTTGCGAGTCTACGACGATATGGCGCTTACGCCCTTTAACCTTTTTGCCACCATCGAAACCGTAGACCGCCCCCTTTTTTCCGTTGTCTTGACCGATTGAGAATCGGCAATGGCAACGCTTGAGTGTTCATCTCGTCCCAACTCAGAGCGCAATTGGTGACGTACCTTGTCGTGCATTTGCTGCCAAACACCTTTGCGCTGCCATTTCTCGAAGTAGCCATACACCGTGCTGTAAGGCGGCAAATCGTGAGGTAGCATTTCCCACTGGCATCCCGTGCGCTGCACATAGAAAATGCCGTTGAGAATCTCTCGTAGATCGACTTCGACTGGGTGTCCAAAGCCCTTTGGCACAGGTAGCAGTGGCTTGAGAATTTCCCATTCGACATCGCTCAAGTCACTGGGGTAGGGCTTGCGTTGAGGATTGGCAATTGTGGGTAAACGGCTCATTGACAGCAATCGAACTCGACTAGATTTAGCCTAGAACCTGCTCTCGATAGGTGGAATGCTCTTTAGATTCTCTTTACAAATCAGCTCTTAGTATATCTTTTGCCAAAGTTTTGTGTCAACGTACAGGAGGTACCCAGAAAAACCTTGTTCAGTAAGCCGTTTGTCAGGCATGTTAGTGTACGGATAGGTTGGTTAAGAAATGTTTAAGAAGTAGTGTGGCTGTGGGGAATCCAACAAAATCAAAAAGTTCACTCAACGCTTCCCGGCAATGTCGGGACCCGGAGGTCACGCGATCGCAGATCCTGAATGCGGCAGAGGAGGAGTTCGCTAGGGAGGGTTTTAGGGCTGCCCGCACCGAGGCGATCGCCGCGCGGACTGGGGTCACCAAGGCAAAGATCTACTACTACATCGAAAGTAAGGAAGGGTTATATCGGACAGTCCTAGAGCGTTGCTCAACCGAGCTTTTGCCTGCGATCGAGCAGCTGAACCTGGATCAGCTTCCTCCTGAACAAGCTCTGGAACAGTTCCTGCGCCAGTTCCTCACGCATACATCGAGCAATCCGAATATTCCGCCCATCATGTTTTTGGAGGCAATTCAAAACAAGGGCAAGTACTACCGGGATACCGCTAACCTGCTAATTAAACTCGTCGAAATTTTGGAGCGTGGGATAGCTGCAGGCAGCTTCCGGCCCCTGGATCCCCGGCATACAGCAGTCAATATTTTAGGAACCTGCGTCTTCTACTTTGGTGCCCTGGAAAACATCAAACACCTCTGGAAAGGCAAGCGCCTGTTGAGTAAAGAAATGCTGGAGCAGCACACCCAAGAAGCCTTGAACTTTATCTTGGCAGGCTTGCGCTGGCAACCGACATCGCCATAGATCAGCTTTAGATTGGCAAGACCGCCCGTCCTGCTTCAAACCAATAGGCGAGCCGCAATCGCCTACAATTTATCTGGCTCCAAGTTCTCACCGTACCGTCCTCACCGTCTTCCCAGCAAACGCATTGAGGGGATTAAACCTGTGGATTTTACAATTCAAAACGTTCTAGTTCCAGTTGAACACGGTTATCAAACGGTCGATGTCCAGATTGCCGGCAATCACATTGCTGCTATTGCCCCAAGTTTAGAAGTCGTGGGCACTGCGATCGCTGGTGATCACAAATTACTCCTGCCTGGTTTTATCAATGCCCATACCCATTCCTCAGAAATGTGGCAACGGGGGTTAATCCGGCCTGTGCCGCTAGAATTATGGCTCGCTGAACTGTACGACTTTGCCCCGCTTGAGCCAGAGCAGGTCTATCTCAGCGCCTTGGGTACCGCAGTGGAAACATTGCTGTCAGGCGGCACCAGTGTCGTCGATCACTTGAGCTTAATTCCTGGTCGGGAGCTAGAAACCATCGCGGCTGCAGTTCGGGCCTATCAGGAGGTGGGAATTCGGGCCTTCATTGGTCCCTTAATTCAAGACGAATCACTAACGGTGGGCCTGCCCTCCGCTGGCAAAGCAACGGCACACGCCCCTTACCCACGTTCCACAGCCGCAACCCTAGCATTGATGAAGGAAGCGATCGCTAGGTTCCATCAGCCAGATACCGGGATTAGTATTCTCTTAGCCCCCACGGGAATTCAATTGTGTTCCGATGCCTTGTTCACTGGCTGCATTGAGCTCAGCCATGACCACAACCTCTGTCTCCATTCCCACCTACTGGAAACCAAAGCCCAACAACTTTTGGCCCAGGAAAAATATGGCTGTAGCGCCGTGGAGCACCTGCAGCAACTGAGCTACCTTGGTTCGCGTACCTCTCTAGCACACTGCGTCTGGCTGAACGATTCTGACATGAATATCTTGGCAAAAACCCAGTCTACGGTAGTCCACAATCCTCTGAGCAATCTGCGTCTGGGTAGCGGTATTGCCCCGATCCTCAAGTACCGATCCGGCGGTGTGAATGTGGCGATTGGCTGTGATGGAGCGGCCAGCAATGATTCTCAGGATCTCCGAGAAGCCATCAAATTGGCGTGCAAGTTGCAGAACAACACTCAAGCAGCGATGAACTAGAGGAGAACCACCACCACAGCAGAAGAAATGACACCCTACAACAGCGCTGAAGGCCACAAGGCTCGGCAGAGCTGGCG
>JAUJON010000231.1 GCA_030447595.1 Thermosynechococcaceae cyanobacterium YX3bin19 | reverse complement strand
GTCTTCCCCTCCACGAGGCTGTTCGTTTATGATCTGGGCGGCGTCGGTCCTGGGGGGGCCGCGGGGGTCTTGCTGCGCGTCGCCGCGCGCCATCCGGGCGAGGTGTGGGTTGTTTTTCGCCCTGGGGCTTGTTCGCGCCCGGCGCAAAAACTAAGTGGGGGGGCGTTAAAAAGTAAAACGACCGCTTGTAAACTTTGAGGAGAACCAAAATGACACTCACCATTGAAATTCAGCCCGAAGTGGAACGATTGCTGCGCGCGGTCGCGCAGGAACGCGGGGTCCCATTGGAGGAAGTTGTGGCGAGTTGCCTCGATTTCTCGCCGGAGGCGCTCGAAGAGTTGGAAGACGAGTTGGACAACGCCGAAGCCGAGCGCCGCATGGCGAGCAGCGACCCATCGAAGCGAAAAACGCTCGATGATTTGCGCCGCGCGTGGAATCTATGACACCGCGCACATATCGCATCGAAATTGAACCTGCGGCTTGGCGCGAACTCATGCGCCTGCCGGAAAAAGTGCGCGAAACGGTCTTTGATGCCATCTATAAACTGGAACTCGAACCGCGCCCGTCAGGATGCAAAAAGCTGAAGGGCAAAACCGGCTTTCTTGAATCCTCGTGACTTATAATGGGACATGATGCCGCTTCAAATCGTGCTGGACACCAATGTCTTAGTCGCAGCTTTGCGTTCCAATCGTGGCGCGTCTTTTCGATTGCTGTCTGTCATCGGGCAAAGTGAAAAGTTTGAGATTAATCTGTCTGTCCCGCTCGTTCTGGAATATGAAGACGTGTGCAAGCGCGACGGATTGGTAAATGGCCTTTCCCATCAAGACATTGACGACGTTCTCGATTATCTTTGCTCGGTGGGACGGCGCCGACGCATTTTTTACCTTTGGCGCCCATTTCTGAAAGATCCTAAAGACGACATGGTGTTGGAATTGGCCGTCGAAGCCGAATGCGAAGGCATCGTTTCCTTCAACCGGCGCGACTTCGCGGGCCTCGAACAATTCGGACTCGAAGTCTGGACGCCGCGAGAATTTCTAACCCACATTGGAGAAATATGAACACCCTGAATTTGCAACTTCCCGACTCGCTGCACAAGCAGTTGCACGAATGGGCCGCGCGTGAAGGCGTGACGGTCGATCAATTGGCGTCGTCGGCGCTCTCGGAGAAAATGGCGGCGCTTTTGACGCAGGAATATCTCGAAGCGCGCGCCGCGCGCGGCACTCGCGCGAAACTCGAGGGCGTTTTGGCTAAAGTGCGCGATGTCGAAGCGGATGAAAACGACCGTTTGTAAAGGAAACCCCCTGAACACCACCGCTCTCGACCGCGACGAAGACGGAAGGGGAATCGCCGAATGCCCCACAATCCCTGGGGCCGTCCCTGGGGCGAAACCAAAGACGAGGCGCTGGAAAACATCAAAGACGCGATTGGCTTGTGTTGGCAAGTGCGCGCCGAAAAGGGAATGCGTTGCTCTGCAAAATGAAGACGGCGCGCAAATCGTGGAATGATTTGCGCGCCGTTGTGGAATTAGTTGTTCCACTGTTTGTCGAGGATAGCGAAGTCTCTGAATTCACTGTCAGTAAATGAACCAGGCTTGGTATTAATACTTCCATCCGGACGGTATTGAACTGCTTTCTTAAGCACTTGAATTTTCTCTCCGCCGTTGCGAGGAATAAATTTAAAATTGTAGACTATGCCTTCAGCAAACCTCGCACGACACGATAATTCACCCTTCCTTACTTGCCATGTGACGTTTTTAAATGGGCTATTTCCATCCCAAAAAGCGGCCTTGCCGTCTCTACCTATATCTAACATATTTCCATATGCATCCTTCCAACGCGCTTTATATGGGAAAGCCGATGCATTGGAAGTCTGGGCTTGCGCGTCTGTGTTGTTCCTTATGGACTGTTTGCCTCTTTCTTTTTTAGCAATTATACCTCTGCGTTGTTTTCCCCTTTCCTTTTCAGCAACTATGCCTCTCAGTGTTGAAATTGATAGTGGCTTTAAGCGCGTAATAATTTCGTTTGAGCGCTTTGGATTTTTGATGATTAACCAATCTCTCCAAGTCATGTCTGTGCCCTTCACGCTCAACCAAGTTGCTCTCGTTCCTATATCTGGCAAAAACATGGAGCCTGCTACATTAGGGTTGCCTGGTTGCACCCTACCTTTCACTATGACGCAATCTTTCAAGTGCATTAGTAAAGTCCCATTCACCCCATTTCTCTTAGTCTCGCCAATGATGTAAAAGGGCACGGTTATCACAGCCATACCCTGCTTTGTCATGCCAGGAACGCGAAGCTCGTATATATCAGAGCCTGTCTGCCGCCATTCAGACTCGGGCATACGTTGTGAGGTTGATGGCAACGTTGTAAAAGAGGTCGGCATTTTTGCAGACGGTTTTGCGCCAACAGGCATCTGAAGCAACGAACAGCAAATCGCAATAACGGCAAAAAGACAACGGTTCATAATTCTTCCCCAACAGCAAGATGCAACGATTATAATCGAGACAAGAAGCAACCGCAACCGAATCTCCCTTGACACCCA
The DNA here is from genome assembly GCA_030447595.1 of Thermosynechococcaceae cyanobacterium YX3bin19. Classification (GTDB taxonomy): domain Bacteria; phylum Cyanobacteriota; class Cyanobacteriia; order Thermosynechococcales; family Thermosynechococcaceae; genus JAUJON01. Next base: position 430 of record JAUJON010000231.1, on the reverse strand, counting down.
CGCCAAAATCCCGCAACCTTTAACGGGTTTAGGCGTTGGAGATGCGGTTTGGGCCGCATCCGCCTAAACCACCAGAAAACCACCCGAAACCGCGAGCGAAGAGACATGAAAAGCGACGACGACGAAGATGACGATGAGCTAAAGAGGCGCTAAATCGGATAATCCACCCGATTTTCACTTCTTTTCCTCTTCGCGCATCTCCGTCCCGTCGCTTTTTTGTGCCTCCTCGCTCGCGTTTTTTTTGTTTTCTGACCCCCACAATTAAATTTAAACCCGTAGGTAATGCCTACCACCCAGGAAAATATAATGGCCACAGACCTTTCTCTCACTCGCAACATCGGGCTTTGCGCGCACCACGACGCCGGCCAAACCACCACCACAGAACGCATTCTGTTTTATACAGGCGTCCACCCTCGCATAGGCGAGGTCC
>JAUJON010000230.1 GCA_030447595.1 Thermosynechococcaceae cyanobacterium YX3bin19 | reverse complement strand
CTCTAATCATGTTATTCTCTCAGCAATTCAGCCAGAAACCGTTGCCAACCGCTTCATCCTCAGTAAGGACGACTCTTAGTCTAGCCTAGAGAGGGCCAACGGCGATCGCCGGCTAAGCCATCCTTGATGTAGGGAAAAATCATGACGGGCAAACTGATTGTATTAACTGGCCCCAGCGGTGTCGGGAAAGGCACCTTGCTGCGATCGCTGCTGCAGCGCCATCCAGAGCTGTACTTTTCCGTATCCATGACGACTCGCTCACCTCGGCCAGGGGAGAGTGTGGGCCAGCACTACTTTTTTGTCAGCCGTTCTCATTTTGAGCAGATGGCCGCTAGGGGTGAGCTGCTGGAGTGGGCCGAATTCGCCGGTAATTACTATGGAACTCCCCGCCAGCCCGTGCTGGATCAGATCCAACAGGGCAAGTCGGTAGTGTTAGAAATTGAATTAGTCGGAGCCAGGCAGATTCGTCAAACCTATCCAAAAGCACTGCAAATTTTCATTATGCCGCCTTCGATCGATGAACTAGAGCGACGAATTCGCAGTCGAGCCCAGGATTCAGAAGCTGCGATTGCTCGTCGCTTAGCTCGGGCCCGGGAAGAAATCAATGCCGCCAAAGAATTTGACCTCCAGGTGATTAACGACGATCTTCAAGCAGCTTTAAGTGCCATTGAAGCGGCTTTGTTTGCCCCTGCTCAGTGTTAAGTCTGTCAATATTTTGCTCTCCCGCAGCCTTTAGAGAGCTTGCCATCAGCCGACGAAACGAATGGACGAAAGTTTCTAGTGAAGTTGCAAGGGCTATTGGCCGTTGCTAAACGCCATTACCGGCAAGTATTCCGGCAATAAAGGGTTTAACTCCACGAGAATGGCCTACTTATAGTCTCACCCCGTGCAGGTGGCTCCGAGGATTGAAGCTGCGAGAAGCTCTTATCTTTTCGTAGTGTTCCCGTTCTACTGCACTGAGGTCTTTAGGCGGCACAATCTGGATGCGCACGATTTGATCGCCCCGCCCATCTTTAGGTCGAGGCCAGCCTTTACCCCGTAGCCGCAGAGACTGACCCGAGCGTATCCCGGCAGGAACGTTGAGCTTGACAGCTCCCTCAGGGGTAGGCACCTCAATTTGGGCTCCCAGAACGGCTTCATCGGGAGCAATGGGGATTTCACATACCAGGTTCTCCCCTTCAAACTTAAAGAATACGTGAGGCTGGACTTCTACAACCAGGTATAGGTCGCCTCGTTCCCGCGTGTAGGGGTTAAGCTGCCCTTTACCTTTAATGCGAATCCGGCTGCCTGGTTTAGCGCCAGGAGGAATTCGGACAGTCATGGTTTCGTTTCCCAGGCTGAGCCGCTTTTCCACCCCTTTAAAGGCTTCTGAGAAAGTCAGGGCGATCGCCGCTTCTGCATCGGCAGACATCCCTGGAACCTGGCTAAAGCCGGGAAAGTCACTAAAACCACCAAACCCAGTAGGTCCTCCTGGCTGAGTACGGTACGTATAGGTTTGCTGGCCACTTGGACTGGCACCAAAACCACCAAACTGTCCTAGCAATTCGTTGATAAAGTCGTCAAAACTGCCGTACTGGCTAAAATCGAAGTCGAAGCCGCCTGGACCAGCACCACCAGGAAAACCTCCCTCGCCGACCTGCTGCCAGTACTGGCCAAATTGGTCATATTTCTTGCGTTTTTCTGGATCAGACAACACCTCGTAGGCTTCATTGATCTCTTTGAACTTAGCCTCGGCCTCACGATTTCCAGGGTTCATGTCTGGATGGTACTGGCGGGCTAACCGGCGGTAGACCTTTTTGATTTCGCCTTCCTCAGCATTTTTACTCACGCCTAAGATTGCATAGTAGTCCTTGAAATCAGTCGCAGGCATTGATTTGCCTCCTTACAAAAGTTACTGAAGCTGCTCACTACAGTTTTTTCAATCCAAGCTGTTTGATAACAGACTCAGGGTAAGCCTTTGCTTCAAGATAGCCTTCCCTGAGTCCTCTGCCCTGGATTGCATCTTTTCCAGAGGAACAGTATCCACGTTGGAGCAGCTCCCCTTATGATTGCACCTACAGCTAAGAAGCAGGGCTTTTAGCCAAGGTTAACCTTAAACACTTTATTTTTTTCTGCGTCAGCCTTTGGCAAGTGCAAGTGCAAGATGCCATCTTTGTAATCAGCCTGAACTTGGTCATTCTTTACTTTTGTGGACAAGGGAATAATACGCTGGAATCTACCATAGCGGAATTCTGAGCGAGTCATTCCTTTCTCTTCTGTTTTCTTTTCAGACTTACGTTCCCCGCTGACGGAGACAGCCTCCGCTGTCACTTGAACGTCGAGGTCTTTTGCTTCCATCCCCGGAATTTCCAGTCTCAGATGCACTGCCTCGGGGGTTTCCTGCATTTCCACAGCAGGCATAAATGCAGCTCCATTGCCTCTACCTTCAGTACGGGGGGCCAGGCTATTGAATAGCTGGTTCATCTCTTGTTGCAGGCTTTCAACTTCCCGAAACGGTTCCCAACGAATGAGTGCCATAATTGTGTCTCCTAAGTTTAATGCTAGACAAATTAATGTGGACTAAAAGTAGGCTTAGCGTTTAATCGCGATCGCTGTAGATTGGCTCCTAACTGCTAAGTAGTGATCTTCGGCTTTAGGGAAGTAACCACTTGCAGTCATGTATAAAAGCTATCAAAGGCTCAAACAGAGCCAGGTACGGTTCTTTGGCAACCGCACCTCCTGATTCCCGTACAAAGATCCCACTATTTTGCACGGGTGTATCAGCGTTAGCCTGCTCATTCTCTCGTTGCAGGTTAGACAAGAAGTTGAAACCCTAATGCTTGAGCTTCTTTCTGAAGATTGTTAGATCATTTGTTGGTCGTGCATTAGATGGCTGTGGGATAAGTAGCGATGTCCTGCCAAGTCCTGGGCTGCTCAGTCATACCAATCTGCGAACCGAGACGTAAGGTTGATATTGTGTTGGATGACGCAGT
>JAUJON010000229.1 GCA_030447595.1 Thermosynechococcaceae cyanobacterium YX3bin19 | reverse complement strand
AGCCCAAATATTTGATAAATGACAAATATCACTCATCTGGTGACTGAAAAAATATTGGCTTCTCTGTCAATGAACATGGCCATACTTTGGAATGGTCTTGCCACTTGTTTGCTTGTGGTGATTTCCTCGTTTTTTGGAATTGCGGAAGTTAATGCATATGTTGCATTTGCTGATCATCAATGGATATGAGGTGATTTTTATAATGGAATACTTTTAATTTAAAACTTATTTGTGGGGTCAAAAACTTTACTTTTTTGTCAATCTACGCATCGAGAATAATTATAGTATGAGGATATTGAAAATAAAAACATTAATGAGGATTGTGATCCATATCCTTCTATCAAGCAGGACTTGAACAATATATTCTTAATTCTGCAAAAAACATTTGAAATCCCTGCATTCAAAAGAGATTATGATAAAGTGTTTGAGTCAATTTCAAAGATTCTGTACCGGTATGGATTAAAAGAGAACAACAGAAATCTTCGCTTTCGATTTATTCTATGCATGCAAGAGTTTTTTGATTCTATTCCTCAAGAAAAATGGAGACTAAAGGATTCGCAATTTATTAAGCAATCTGAGGAATTCGCAATAAAACGATTCAGAGACTGGATATTAGAGCAGATCACCTGATGAACTCAATGGTTGCTTGCTTTGTAATTTAACTTGGTCAAGGGTTTTGTCACCAATTTTATTGTTTTTTCCTTAAAAATACCTTGAATTTTGATTTCTATAAGCAGAATTATAGACAAAAAAATACAAAACAGTAAAACGATTCAAAATCTGTTGATACCTTTGTATTTCTATATCAAAGCAATATTTTGGTGATTGTTCCAAGGGTAATTCCATATACTATGTGGCCACAAAAACTAACTATTGCGGGTCCCCTCCCAAGCGGGTGATCCCACACAGATAATCCTGTAATGGGCTTGTGAATGGGAAGAAGAGTTATTGTCCAAAGTAATCTACCAGACCCTATTCCAAGCATGATGGATAAACTGTAGTAGTCATTTATAAAAAACATTGAGATGAGAAAAATATAAACAAATGGAAAAATTATTGATGCAAGTACGCCATTGATGACATGCAGAACCAATATTCCAGTATAGCTAACAGCATTGTGTTCGTCTTTTGTGAATTTCCTTTTTAGTTTTGATGTCAACATTTGGTTTTCATGCCATTCAAGAACTCCTGCAATTCCCCAAATCCTCCAAAATGGTATTTCAAATATTGTCATTAGGCAAGTAGATACCAAACCTGCAACTATTCCGTCAACGATGTTTGTTGCAATCAATATACTACAAGTTAACAATTAACCTTAGACTTAAAGACATTTATATTATTTCGTAGTAGGTACAATGTTTTGTCATCTGAAATTTCTGGCTCAAAAATGTCCGTTCGTTCTAAAAGTGATCTTATTGATAAGGTGTTTGATGCTATCACGACAAGTGGCGAGGAAGGCATTTTTCAAACCGAGTTGTGCAAATCATTTTCCCTAGACAGTCGTGATGGTTCACGTCTGGTGGGAAATCTGGAAAAACAGTCTCTTATCACACGCGAAAAAGCTCTATACAATGGTAGGTGGACGTACAAGTTGATAGTAAAAAAATCCATCCCAATTGATATTGTTGAACAAAAACCAATCGATCTAAGCACAGTGGAAGGTGCCCCATGCATTTGTTGTCCTTCCCAGCATCTGTGTTCAATAGAGGATGAGTCAAACCCTATCAGCCCAGCAAAATGCCAAATTATTGAAGAGTGGGTTACAACATCTTTTAATAAATTTATGGTGATTCAACAGACCGATTTAATATAGCGAAAGGGATCAAGTAACTCACCAAATCTTCATCTATACCTTATTTTTTTTAAAATAGGTTTTTTATTGATACTGCCTCCATTAGAAGGTTATTATTACCATGAAGCAGTGAAATTTTTGATAGTGGAGCTAAATCCTGATTCTATTATCGCTGAGCCCTGAACCTCCCAATCTATGTTTTGTAGCGTTTTGTTGTTATTGTTTAAATCTGTAACAAATCTTTGTTCTACTAGAGGCACATTAATTTCATGCTGCAGAATACTATCCCTGTTTGCTAGAAACTGCGGTCGACCATTGATGGGGATGTCGGCATATGAATTTGTATAGTCTCCAAGTGATTCTCCATTTGCAAATATCCTGTAGTCTATTTTTGATGTGGTTAGTGCTTGAGTGGTGGGGTTTGTTACATTCAAAGACACGTTTAGTATGGCTGTATTGTTTTTCTCCTCAATTCCCTCAAACTCTATTTTATCAATTGTTATGCTTAATTTGCTTAAATCTGGTAGGGTTAGGCCAAACCGACCGCTTCGCCGCGGCGGTCTGCGGCGCCCCCGTCTTCGACTTCGAGTCGTTCTACGGCACGAGCGACATCGGCCACGTCTTCGGGCCGCTGCAGTGGGGGAGCGCGCCGCACGAGGATCGCGAGTGGTACGCCGCGCGCTCCCCGTCGAGCTTCGCCCATCGCGTCCGCACGCCGACGTTGATCCTCCACGGCGAGGCGGACCAGCGCTGCCCGATCGGGCAGGGGGAGCAGATGTTCGCGGCGCTCCATGGCGCGGGCTGCGATGTCGAGTTCGTCCGCTACCCCGGCGCCTCGCACCTCTTCCTCGCCGGCGGCGCTCCCGAGCACCGGGCCGACTTTCTGGAGCGAACCCTTGGCTGGTTCCGAACGCACCTCGGCGATCCCAGATAGGGGGTCCGGCCGGGGCGGGAGCGGGCCGGTGGGATGGTGCTCGCGATCCAACTCGTCGAAAAACGGCTCGGCGTTCTGGCCGGTCGCCCGAGACCCAGCGCCGAAGGATTGGGCGGTCACCTTGCTCAGAGCCGAAGTCGGTCAGCAGCGCCGTGCGACGGCCAGGAGGTGAGCGCTCAGGCCGAGCAGGCTCGCTTCCTGTTCGACGTCCCGGGCAGCGCGCACGATGGACGGTCGTTGTCCCGGAACC
>JAUJON010000228.1 GCA_030447595.1 Thermosynechococcaceae cyanobacterium YX3bin19 | reverse complement strand
ACGGTCACACCCGGAATCTCCACTTCTCGTCACTTTCGTTCCTTTCACGACGCTCGTCCGCTCTCTGACAAAACCGTTGCTACTGCCAATCCTGTGGCCTGGACTGGACAAAACACCTATGGCGGAAAGTTTTTTATTACTACCCTGGGTCATCCTGAAGATTTTAGCCTTGAACCTTTTCAACGCCTCGTAATCAATGCCATTCATTGGGCAGCCGGAAAACCAGTGCCAAAAAAGTGGGCCGGAAAAATAGAAATAAATGTTCCTTACCGGCAATAACAGTAATCTTAATCATAATTTCCTTTACAATGAATAAAATCGGATTTAATGTACTGGCATGGTCAGCAGTCATTTCAGATGATTTAAAACCTATAGTGGAAGTAACATTAATAAAGACCCCCTCTGCCAATTAAAACTGAGCAGTTCTGCCGATTTAAATTGACCCCCATCTACCGATCCAAGTTGACCATAGGTTAAAGAAGCCTTAAAGGGAGATTGTTTTAGCAGCAAAAGCTGATGTTGTTTTTTAAAACATCAGCATGGCAAATAAAACGATACTCATGAGCAGGATAAGACAATTGCTTCGTATGTATGCCCAAGGCAGGGGCAAAAAGCAAATAAGTAAATTAACAGGTCTATAGCGCAATACGGTAAAGAAGTACCTGCAGCAGTTTATTTCATTGAAGCTGACCTATGACCAGGTAGATGCAATGAACGACCAGGACCTGGATATATTATTTATCCCTAAAGAACTGCCTCACCCCAGGGATGAGCGCTATAATCAGTTGAGGCAAATGTTGCCGGAGATAGAAAAACAGCTAAAACGTAAAGGTGTAACGCGCCTTCAGTTATGGGAAGCCTACCGCTTGAAGTACCCGGATGGTTATGGCCGTTCCAGGTTCAACCAGCATATACAGGATTATATAGGCCGAACCCATCCCGTTATGCATCTGGAACATAAAGCGGGTGATAAACTTTTTATAGATTTTGCCGGTGAGAAGCTTGGGATTGTTGATAAAGAAACCGGGGAATTGCTGCATATGGAAGTGTTTGTAGCCATTCTCGGTTGCAGCCAGCTAACCTATGTGGAAGCCGTAAGCAGCCAGCGTAAAGAAGACTTAATAAAGGCATGTGAGAATGCCCTTCATTACTTTGGCGGGGCACCCGCTGCTGTTGTGCCTGATAATCTTAAATCAGCAGTTATAAAAAGCAGCAAGTATGAACCAAAGATTAATGAAGCCTTTGCTGATTTTGCTGAACATTATTGTATGGCGGTATTACCTGCCCGCGCTTACCGTCCTAAAGACAAGGCTTTGGTGGAAGGTGCAGTTAAATTAATCTACCGAAGTATTTATACAAGTGTAACTAAAGAAACCTATACTTCACTTGCAGCCATCAATACTGCTATACAACAAGCACTGCAGGCCCATAACAATGCAGTATTTAAAGGACGAGATTATAGTCGCAGGCAACAGTTTGAAGAAATAGAAAGAAGTGTTTTACAGCCTCTTGCAAAATACCTCTACGAGATTAGGCAACAGGCTATTGTTACAGTAATGAAAAATGGTCATGTATGTCTAAGGCTGGATACGCATTATTATAGTGTTCCATACCGCTTTATCGGAGAGAAAGTAAAACTTGTTTTTACAACTTCAAGTGTAGAAATCTATTACCGCTATGAGCGTATTGCTGTTCATGAACGCAAGTACGCCAAATACAAGTATTCCACTCATACAGAACACCTGGCTTCTGCCCATCGCTATTTAAGTGAATGGACCCCGGAGAAATTTATGCAGCAGGCTGCTGCCATACATGAAGATGTGGCTGCTTATATCAGTAAAGTAATCGAGTACAAACAGCATCCCGAACAGGCTTATAAATCCTGTTCAGGTATCTTAAGCCTTGCCCGTAAAGCAGGTAATGAAAGACTAACAGGTGCCTGCCGCAGGGCAGATAGTTACGGAGTATATAACTATCCCATCCTTGTAGAAATATTAGCTAAAAAACTAGATGCATTCGGTGAATTTCCTTCAACACAGGAAGAATTTATGCCTGAGCATATCAACATACGCGGCAGTGAATATTATCAATAAAGAATTATGGTCACCCTATTTTTTTCCCAAACATTAATCAAGCTTAAAAACAAATCATGAACACAAACACCTTGGACAAAATGAGACGCATGCGTCTTTTAGGAATGCACCGGGCTTTTAAAACCAGCCTGGAAACAAAATCAGAAACTACCGCTACAGTTGATGAGATGGTGGCAATGCTGATAGAAAGTGAGTGGGATGACCGCTACAACCGTAATATAGAACGTGTAATGCGTAATGCCCGCTTCCGTTACAAAGCTACCATTGAACAACTGGACTACAATGCAGAAAGGGCCATAGATAAAAACCAGGTACACCGCCTGGCAGATGGTGAGTTTATAAGAAAGAAAGAAGACCTCCTTATTACAGGCAGCACAGGTACAGGCAAAAGCTTCCTTGCATCGGCCATCGGACACCAGTGTTGCCAGTTAGGTTTTAAAGTTCTTTATACCAATGCCACACGTTTGTTTGCACAATTAAAAATGGCTAAAGCAGATGGTTCTGCCATTAAAGAGCTGATGAAAATAGAAAAATATGATTTGCTTATCCTCGATGATTTTGGTATACAGCCTTTAGATAGCCAAAGCAGGGCTGTGCTTATGGATATTATGGAAGACAGGCATGGCAAGCATTCTACCATTATCACCTCCCAGTTACCGGTAAAACAATGGTATGATGTTATTGGAGAAAAAACAGTGGCCGATGCTATACTTGACCGCATCGTTCATCAATCACAAAGAATAGAACTTAAAGGAGAATCACTCAGAAGAAAGGGAAATAAAAAAACCGGAGAACACAATGAATGACAAATAGATGTAGCAGAAGAAGCCAGAAGTCCTTTATCAGTTCTTTTCCATCCCCTCCCTGGCACCAAAAATCAAAATATAAAACACTTTTAAAACTA
>JAUJON010000227.1 GCA_030447595.1 Thermosynechococcaceae cyanobacterium YX3bin19 | reverse complement strand
CGCATGGCAGGTGGTGTGGGAGGGGAGAGTTAAATGCTCTCCTCGACCCGATTAGACGGCGTAACCGCTCCTAAGAAACTAAACCTAATCCAGCGTTAAAAGGCTCAATCGTCGCTGATTCATCGACAGTTTCTTTCACCCTGAAGGCGCGTGGATTGCTAACTACTTACACGTATCTAAATTCTAAGCTCAAAAGGAAGTGTCTTTAACTTCTCAACTTTTAGGATGGCTGTAATGAAGCATTCTATTACACTGGGCGAGCATCATGGATGACAAAGAGAACCGATCCAACTGTGAATAGAAAACTGGCTAGCAAGTGCAAAATAGCATGTATTGAAACGCCTTCTGTAAATTCAAGGACAGCATCCATCTGAAAAATCAATGAGCCAATCAAAAATAACCAACTGACAAGTGTGAGTAGAACGTTGCTTGTTGCCCTTTGTTCTACTGGTGTTGCTTGAGGTGGTTGCTTCTCAGAAATTCGTAGCATTATTAAAAGCTTCTCCTTCCGCTCAAAGCGTATTTCATCAAGTCATATCTAACGAAACCATTCGGCTTTGGTTCGATTTAACGTTAGCGTTTGAAATCGCCAAATAAAAACCACTGCCGCGATCACCACTGCAATCAAGAGTCCCAGCCACAAACCAACACCGCCCAAATTCCATCTAAATGCCAACCAATAACCGCTGGTTAAGCCAATACACCAGTAGGACAGGAAACTAAATACAATTGGCACACGGGTATCCTGTAAACCCTGTAATGCACCATACGCAATTTTTTGCACCCCATCGAAGAGATGGGCGATCGCTCCAACCCGCATCATTGCGACGGCAAGCACGACAACGGTTGCATTGTCTGGGGCAGAAATATCGATATACAGTCCAATGATTTGCCGAGGAAACACCAAAAGTGCGGTCGCAATCATGGCTGTCCATGCAGTTCCAGCAGCGAGACTAACGAGACCAGCTTGTCGTATCCCTGCCATATGTTGCTGCCCAAGCCACTGACCAATTCGAGCCGTTGCCGCAAACGACATTCCCAGTGGCACCATAAAGATGAGATTGATCGTTTGAAATACAATTTGGTGTGCGGCTAATCCATCCGTTCCCCAGGCTCCCATCAAGTAGCTAACCGCTGTGTACACACCAATTTCCAGGGCAGAAAATACCCCGATTGGCACCCCTAGTTTGACCAATTGCCGAAGTATTGGGGGCTTGATTTGATGTAGACACGAGAAGAATCGGTAAGTTCTAAATTGTTTGTTTCTCAAAAGGTAAAGAACCAGTACCCCAAACATTCCCCACAACGTCAAAACACTAGCTAAAGCCAACCCTGCCAGTTCTAATCGGGGAAATCCGAATTTGCCAAAGCCCAAGACATAGTTGCCTAGAATGTTAAAGCCCGTTCCTGCAACCACGATTACCAAAATGGGACGAGCCTGAGATAGAGCCGAAACCACGCCTCGCAACATGGCAAAGCCCAAAGCAGGAAACAATCCCCACAGCATGATGTCAAGATATCCTTTCGCCAACTTCACTGTGGTGGCAGATTGCCCTAGCTGGCTCATCACTGTACCTAGATGAGCGATCGCTATCATGATTGGAATTGCTAATAGTAATGATAGCCACAATCCCTGCCGGGTAACTTGCTCAATGCGAGTTTTGTTGCCTGCCCCATACGCTTCTGCCACCAGTGGGCTGACTCCCATCACTACTCCACTTGCCGTTACGACGATGGAGAAGAAGGTAATCGAGGCTAATGCTCCAGCAGCTAAGGTTTCTCGCCCTAAATGCCCCATCATCACGGTATCGACAAAGCCCGTCGTAAGTTGGGCAACTTGAGCACTGGCTAGGGGAATTGCCAGTTGTAGAAATGCTTTGAATTCTTTACGGGTGCTCAATTTACAAGCATTTAAGGTTGTCATACCCAGGAAAACCTCTAGCGTTACAATCTGTAATTCATTCGGCTACAATCACAGATTAGGGAGGCTTAAAGATCTGAACTATCAAAATCTTCTAGGATTTTCAAAATTCTGCTCTCAATTTTGCAAGGGCGATCGCACCGATGGCAGTCTCTCATTCCTCAATCAACCAGAATCCAGAATTACCGATTGTTTCCAGCCAAAATCTAGGCTGGGAATCTCTTTTCATCGAAGAGTATCAGCAGCCATCTGGAGGCATGGAGTTTCAAGCAGAAGTCGATCCCGTCATTGTCTTGAGTCTCACGCCTCAACCCCATCGCATCTATCAGAGAATGGGCGATCGTCACCATATCGGACTGTATCGTCGGGGCGATCTTTGCATTACCCCGACTGGCATCCCCAGCAGCTACCATGCTGAAGGTGACGACCATTACCTGTATGTGAAAATTTCCTCAACGTTTCTCCAACAGGTTGCTGAAGAGGCTCTCGAACTAAATCCAGACCGAGTAGAAGTGATGCCAGCATTTCAGGTTCGCAATCCTCAACTGGAGCAACTGTTGCGGTTACTGCAAACCGAGCTGTACCAGGGTGGTCAGATGGGGCGGTTATACGTTGAGTCATTGGCGAATGCCCTGGTGGTGAATTTGCTTCAGGATTACTCTGCTACTCACCCTCATATTGCTCAGTTCAATGGGGGATTGGGCGATCGCAAACTGCTCGAGGTTACACGTTATATTGATGAGGCTTTAGATCAGGATATTAAACTTGCCGACCTTGCTCAATTAGCGGAGATGAGCCAGTCCCATTTCAGCCGTTTATTCAAACAATCGATGGGATTATCGCCTCACCAGTATCTACTGCAACAGCGGGTCGAACGGGCAAAGCAGCTATTGAAACACACAAACCAGTCCTTGGTTGAAATCGCTCTGGCTTGCGGTTTCGATAGCCATAGCCACTTCGCCAGGCAATTTCGACAAATCACAGGGATAACCCCCAAAGCCTACCGCGTGAACTAAGCGATTGCACCACTGGGTAAGGCAGCAGCCGTCTAACGGGGCGCGAGATGAGCGGAACCCCGACTTGCCCGATGCGGTAGCA
>JAUJON010000226.1 GCA_030447595.1 Thermosynechococcaceae cyanobacterium YX3bin19 | reverse complement strand
AACCCAAGCGAAAAGCACACTTTACTGAAGAATTCAGCAACGAGCCGAAAGAATAATGGAACCTTTTTTGGGATGGTCACCTATTTACTTACAATCCCAAAAGGGAGGACCAACCAAAGCTTGATTGGGAACGCCACTCGCCCAAGGAGTGGCGATATTGCCTCGAGACTTGTTTTACTCACCAATCCAAGCACGGTCTGCTAAAAGTCTCATTAGACCGCTGTCCTGATAAAGCCTTTTTCCCGCAGGAACTTCCCGGCTTCGGCAGCATCCCCAAACCAAGGCCATAACGTATAGGCATTGCCAATTCCATTGACTAATGCCTGGGCAATGGCCGGGTTTTGACTGGCGGCAAACAGTAATTGCTGCTGATGCAAAGCCGGCCCTTGGAGCATTGCGGCGGTGAGTAAATTATTGTACTGCGCCGTTTGCCAGTAGCCTTCAAATACCCGGTTAATCCAGTCCGGGGTGAAAGCTTCGTGCTTACTCTCGGCCATCTTTTCGCCCAGGTACCGTGCCAGTTTCGAAGCTCCGTTTAATCCCTGCGCCATAATGGGGTCATTGAGAATCAAAAGGTCGCCAATAGCCATGACAACTTTTCCGGAAGGCAGTTTACCCACGGGCTTTTTCACGCAGGGGGTGATGGAAGCACACAGCCATTCATTATTTACCAAGGCAGAATCCTTAATCATGGTGAACAGTGCGGGAAAGGTAGCCTGCAAGAATTGTTTTACCTTCAAGTATTGCGCTTCGGCCTGGGCAGTTTTATCAAACAAATCAAGGGCACTTCCCGGCACCGCTTCCAGCATAACATAGAAAATTCTTTCTTTGTCTTTGCTTAAAAAAGGCGACATAATCAGTTCTCCCAAGCCCGGCATGATATTAAAGCTTCCCCCGGAGGCCGAATTATTTCGGTAATTAAGCTGGCAATCCCGGGCGTAGAACAAGCCAATGTTACGCTGCGGCTGATCAAAAAGACATTTACTGGTATCCTTTTCAAAAAGCTTGGCTAATTCTCCTTTCCCGGTTGCTACAAAAACCGCATCATGGCTTTGAGCGGCCTGCTCAAGCAAAGCAGTATCTGCCTCCTGGATAATCAAGTTTCCGCCCCGTTGGGTAAATTCCTCTAGCCACACGGAAAATTTAAGCCGCAGGTCAACGGTTTGCGCTTTGCTTTTCAGCGCTGATTCAATGGTGAAAGCTTTAGTGCCATCCGGGGCATACAAATCAAAACGTACTCCTTCGATGTGAGTAGCCGGGTAAGCACTCCAGAAATTCAAGCCCAGCTCCGCTTCGTAGTGAAGCGAGGGCGCAAACTGAATCGGAACGGGTGGAGGAGCACTGTTGAATACCGCGTTAGCATCTTTCTCAGCGTAGAGTGTCACCTTGAAACCTTTCTGGAGCAATTCAAAACCAAGTTGCAATCCGGATTGCCCGGCGCCAACGATAGCAATACTTTTCATTCCCCTTGATTTTAGTTTACCAGTGAAGGAGCAGCCTGTTTCAACCAGGATTTTGCCTTGTCAATATCATCGAACTGGCGGATCTCAAACTTGCTGATCCTGGTAATGGTGTCTTTGGCCGATAACTTGGAAAAAACGTTTTGGGGCAAAACAATTGCCTGATACAGCAATCCGGCGCTTGTTACTTTGGGAATCAAATCACGAATAATCCACTCTTTAGAACCATCGAAAGAGCCATTCATCTTCCGTAAGTCCGCTAACCAACGGGTGGCTTTTTTCTCTTCGATCACCTCACTAACATAGGACAATACTCTTTTGAAGTTGTCCTGGGTGCCAAACATTCCTTCCCAACTATCATAGACACAGTTATTCCTTTCATCGTAGCCAACGGTAGCATACACGCTTCCGGAGGCGTTTGTGAATTGTTGCAGCATCATTGAAAAGATCTGTTTTTCTCAAAAGTAACTTCCTACTAATTTAAAAATCCGCCATTCCTTGGTTTTACCTTACCTGCGTACCTTTTATATTGAACTTTCTAGGTAAGAGTAGCCAAGACAACCATGGTAATACAAGACAGGCAGGGTAACAGATGATTACCCGTAACGTGAGCCAATTTGGAATCATTGCAGCCCGGCCAAGTAACCGCACTAGCCTAGCCTCTCCGTATCAGAACATTAGTCTACCGGCAACTCCACGATTGGCTTGGCAATGAAAAGGTCCAGACCTGTTTTCGACCGCCCAAGTGTAATGACCTTTTATTCCTACCCTTGTTTTAGATTGCTACCCCACAAGGAAGCTTTTAGTGATTGAGCATTTTGAAAGCAAAGCCGGGCAGTAACCGGCTGAGAACAAGCAGTGCTTTCGACTGCCCAATGTTGATACAGCTGTTCCCCTTTTCTATCTGGGCAAGGCAAGCTTTGGCAAAAGCAGCCGGAGCCATTTTAGGAGTCTCAATGTCTTTGTTGAAGTCTGTGTCCACTGTGGGAGGTAATACTTCAATTACCTTAATTCGAGTGTTTTTTAACTGATGCCGTAGTGACATAGCAAAGGCATGCAGGGCGGCTTTAGTTGCACAGTAGCCGGCAAAACTGGCTATAGGCATATAAGCTAACCCAGAGGAAACAAATACAACTGCCGGGGAAGGGGATTTCTCCAGCAGGGACAGGGCCTGATGGGTGAGCAGCACGGGAGCCAGATAATTGGTTGCAACTTCCTGCTGGAGCATCTCTTTCAGATTCTCTTCGTCTATGTTTGTAAAATTAAATTGAATCCCTTTGGCCGCATTGTTAATCAAAACATCACTGCGGCCAAAGTCCTTCGCTATTCCTCTCAAAGCTGCTTTTATTTCCGAATCAATGGTTATATCCGCTTGAAGGGAATATACTTGAGGGTAAGCCTTATCAAGGGCCTCAATCTTGGCCGGGTTACGGTCCAGAGAGATGACTGTGTTAGTGGGCAGCAGCTGGGCAATCAGGGCCCGGCCGATACCGGTAGCCCCGCCGGTGATGACAATGATTTTGTTTTTCAGTTGCATAGTGACTTAAGCAGACTTTGCAAAGCTGTTTGCTTTTGCTCACCTGAAAGTTGTCCTAT
>JAUJON010000225.1 GCA_030447595.1 Thermosynechococcaceae cyanobacterium YX3bin19 | reverse complement strand
CTTTTATAGAACAGTATTTCTAAATTCTTACAGTGCCAGCAGGAGCAATGCATAGACACCTGCACCTATGGCAAATGCCAGAAGTGACTTTCGCACTCCTCTGGATGATCCTCCTGAGGGCATTGAGGACCACACCCCCTGCAAGGAATGCAAAGAGCACCGCGATCACGGCTTCATCAATTTTAGTATTGCGGCCAATCCCCCACCCCAGCAATACAGACGCTGCTATCACCCAATGGCTAATCCGGTCATAAGCCCTGCATTCTAGGAAAGCGATTGTTTGCCGTAGAATTTGCCTGGGATACTTGGATCCCAATTATTGTCTGGTCGCTGCCAAAAAACTCAGCCTTCAGAGTGAAGCATCAATCTCTTGGCTGCCTAGATGATAGAGCTTTGCAGAGTGAGAGTGGCTATCAATGGAGATAAATCGTGAGCCGAGTAGTAGCCGCAGACCTTTGATTGCTGCTGGTATTGTGATCGGCCTTGGTTTGGGTGGGTTCTTTGATGGAATTGTGCTGCATCAGATTTTGCAGTGGCACCACATGCTCACTAGTGCAGGCTACTCCTCCAGGACTGTTGGTGGGTTGGAAGTAAACACGCTTGGCGATGGTCTTTTCAATGCCACGACCTATATCCTGACCATCACTGGCATTGCGCTACTGTGGCGGGCTGGGCAGAACAGGGATGTACCTTGGTCATTGCCGACCTTTCTCGGCTCATTGATGATTGGTGCTGGGACATTCAACCTGGTGGAGGGAATCATCGATCACCATATCCTCGGTATTCATCACGTCAAGTCTGGGCCAAACGAATTTGTCTGGGACTTGAGCTTTCTCCTAATCGGTGTAGTCCTGGCTGTAGCTGGCTGGGCTTTGGTACAAGCCGGACGGCACAGCGTCATAGCACAGGAGTAGTTGGAGGTTGCCGGTTCAGTGACCACCAGTCAACGGACAACAGGATAGTCCAGTACCCGTAAACCCTGAATAGGATTCGAACAGCGCATTCCAGGGTTACTGAAACTTAAGGGCAGTTAGGGGTGCCTGGGGAGAGGCTGCCAGATAAGTCGCGATCGCCATAAAGGGAATAGTTCCCAAGAGCGGAATCAGACTCCAACTCAGTGCAACGGTAAGCATGGCATGACGCGTAGACCCGCTGTCTCAGAAGTTTTGCGAGAGGAACGATAGCGCAATTGTCTACTTCCCAGGGAGGCTAGCACCGTATCTACCTCATCCAAAATCCCGCCTTCAGCAATACTCGCGGGGAGTACCGTCACGTCATACTGCTGCAGTCCTGCCTCAGCACGTGATGCTTCCGCCTCGATCAGCGTCACTCGATGGCCGTCTTTGAGGGCCAATCCTACTAAGCTCAACCCTTCGGGCTCAGCACCAACAATAATCAAGTACATGAGAGCCAGTTTAAATCAAAGCTCCAGCGCCTGCAGAACTCTGTGGTATCGCTCTGCAATAGCTTTCTGGTCATTCTCCTCTGTTGCCCCTTCCTGACCGCTGTGCTTGATCATCTGGGCATGATGTAGCAGTACTGCCCGGTCCTTCTGGCGGTGAGTGTGTTCCGAGATCGCGGTGATTGCTTCGAATAGGCGAATGATTACTGCCACATCTGTACTTCCGTACTGACGAATCTGGTTGAAGGCGGCATCAGCAAGTCCGGCAAACGTCACCGGTTCCACAATCACACGTAGGTTGTGGTCGTCATCGTAGCGGTAGGGGGAGGGAAACTCTCTTTCCGCTAGGTGAGACAGGCCAACACTCAGCTGGTCAATGCAGCGGATGGCAGTGAATGGATCATTAATACCAGGAGAAATGGCCCGGCAGGCAATCTCAACCAACTGGTTAATCGGAAACTCAACATCCTGCTGCTCAGTGCGTTCTCGGCCCAGAATAAAGGCATTGTTAATCTGTTGGGTGAGCTTTTTTGTGACCCGTTCCCCAGGCCAGATCAGCACCAGCTCACAGCCTTGGACGATAAACTTGCCAGGATGATGGTTGAGGCGCAGCAGCAGTTTTTTTGACTGGGCAATCTTGAGCAACCGCTTGTTATCTACTTCCTGGAGATAGCCACTATCTGCGGCTTTAATTGAATGAGCCTGAGAATCAAAGTCGGCTGGAATTTCTCCCACCTGCCGTTCTGTCTGCGACCTACCATATCCAAGCTTTTCTGGAAACAGCCGATTGATGGCACCGTCGAGATCGGCACTCACTTCCCCAATGATGTGCGACGCCTGAATTAAGGTTGAAGCGTGATTAATAAAGTAGATCAGCACACCAATACTGATGATCGCTAGCAGAATCCCAACTGTAACTGAGAGCTGCGGCACAAACACGTTGTATTCGTCCCCCCGCACCGTTCGCAGCACTAACAAGCAGTACAGGAATGTGGCAATGAACGTTCCTAGCACAACCTGGTTGCCCGTGTCCTGCATAAAGTTTCGCAGCAGTCGTGGCCCGAACTGGGAGGAAGCCAGTTGCAGTGCCACGATGGTGATCGAGAAGGTAGTACCAGCAACGGTAATCATCGAACCGGCTACGGCTGAAAGCAGCGCCCGCGCCCCATCCGGTCCACCTGTGTAGATCCAGCCCAAGGACTCTATTGGCCCGGATTTGCCTGAACGGTCAAGCGCCAGCATTGCCCAGGAAAGGGCGATCGCAACGATTGCCATCAGCGTCGGTACGAACCAGTAGCTGGAGTGAAGCGAATACCAAAGCTTACTCAGTTTGATGTTATTCATCCGCGCTCATTGACATCTTGATGATGTTCACGATCATTGCCATCGTTTTGCGCCCGCATCTGTGCCAGCCTTCTGAGTGAACCGCTGATGCTGCGCGGCTTTGGTACCTCTTTATTCCCAGCAGGCCAGCCCTCTCGTTGGCGGGCACGGTTGCCATCGGTCTCTTCGGTTTGGTCGTGGAACAAGATCTGCCGCGTTGGGTAGGGTAGATCAATGCCGTTATCCACGTATAGCTTTTGCTTGATCGCAGTAATCACCTTGTCCTGGGCATCGAGGGCATCCACACGATCGGGTGGTTTGATCCACCAGCGAGCGCGAATGTTG
>JAUJON010000224.1 GCA_030447595.1 Thermosynechococcaceae cyanobacterium YX3bin19 | reverse complement strand
TAGACTTAATTAGTATAATATAGTTCATCTGAAGCAGCCGCCCCTGATCATCGGCCGGATTCCATTCTTTTGGAGAAACCCAATATGGACTGAAGTTGAGGGCAACCAGAAATTAGATCAAGTTGTTTTTCATTGCATAGCGGATCAAGTCAACCTTGTTTGGGTATGGAAAATACAGGCAAACTGACCCAAAGTCTACCTCGAATATAAATCTATCAAATATACGGGAAACTGACCCACCTAAAGGGGTGGTATAGGAAGGTTGGAAGCCCTTGCCTATCTACAAACGCATTGTCAGCAGCCAGTCGATTATCCGGATGTAATCTTACTCAATATAAATATGCCAATGGATCATAACGACTCATTCATGAATGGTCTTGAGCTGTTAGCTCGCCTGAAAGCTGCCCATTGGGATTCCATCATTGAGGCCGCCATTGTCATGCTCACATCTTCTAATAGTCAAAACGATTATGAGCAGGTTGCCCACTACGGATTCAAAGGGATCATGCAGAAACCCTTAACTGAAGATAAACTCCCCTCCTTAGTAACCCTGTTTTCCGGAGGCAACCAGGGTTACTAAGGCATGAAGTGCCTGATGACTCGTGCTGGTCCCTGAAACCGATTCCCTGCGCTTTGGGTGAATTCTTTTTAGCTTTTATTAGCTAGTATCTTCTTATTATTGTAAGAACCTATTGGAATACCTTCTAGCTGCCAGATAGCCAACTAGTTTTATGAGTAGTCGATCTTGCTCCCAAGCCCTTTTCGAAAATTTCTCCTGCGATGATCAATAGTGAGTATACAAGTGAAAATGTAGAGGGCTTGCGGGCCAGACTGGCCCAGCTATCCCAGCAGAACGCCCAACTAGCGCAAGAAAAGCAGCACTTGCAATCCGAAAACGAACGCTTACGGGCCCAAATGCAAGTGAGCAGTTCGCATACCGAATGGTTGCATGGACGGCTTAGCCTCCAGGCGCAGCAAGAAGAAAGTCAGCTTCGGTTCCGCACAGTCTTTGAAGCTTCTCAGCTGGGCAAAAAAATTCTAGGGCCCGACCTAAAGATCTTGCAAGTCAATCAAGCCCTAGTTACTTTATTAGGCTACACAACTAAGGAAGAGATTATCGGCAGCCTGATTATGGATTACTCCCATCCGGATTGTAAAGCCGACTGGCAGCTATTGCAACAAAAGCTATGGAGCGAGAAGATTCCTTCCTTTAGCCTGGATACGTGTTTAGTTAGAAGAGACGGTTCCTCCTTCCACTGCCGGGTTACTTCCATCCTCTTTGAGGACCAGGGAGCTACCTTAGGGTATACGATCCTAGAAGATATCAATGAGCGAAAACGCTTGGAGCAAAAGCTCCATCAGCTCTATGAAGCCCAGCAACGAGTGGTGCACCTGGTGGCACATGACGTGAAAGGCCCCTTGCAGAACATTAAAGGATTAACTAGTTTACTGGATAAGAACCTACAGGGGATCTTGCCAAGAGAACCGGATCAAAAGGAGCAAAGCCTCACCCTTCTTAGCTTGATCTCCGCTCAGTGTGATAAAACGTTAGGCATCCTGGAGGATCTGCTCCTGATTGGAGAACTTGAATCCGCTGTAAAGCCCCTGCTTAAAGAGCACACTGTAATGCAAGCCTTTCTGGAAGCCGTGCTTGAACCCTGGATACTTAGAGCCCGAGAGAAAGGAGTATACCTGGAATACGCCTTTCCTCCAGCTCCCGTAGTAGCTTCTATCCACCGCCTTAAGTTCACCCGCGTGCTGGATAATTTGCTTTCCAATGCCATTAAGTTCTCTTTTGTTGAGGGCAAGATTCAGCTCCACTTACTTGTGTAAGCGGGCCACCTGCGCCTCGAAGTAAGGGATTACGGGATGGGCATTCCCACCGAACTGCAAGTGCATCTGTTTGAGCAGTTCACTAGTGCCGGCCGGCAAGGAACCCAAGGAGAGTCTACTACGGGATTAGGACTCTACATTGCCCGCCAGATCGTCGAGCAACACCAGGGAAAGCTCTGGCTGGAAAGTGAAGAAAATAAAGGCACGACCTTTTTTATTGAATTGCCCGCTAAGCCATGAGCCGGCATGCGTTACCTTTCTCTCTATGGGCATGGACTTTACTTCCAGCCCCTTTTCTAATCCTATGCTAACTTTACTATAAATCTCATGGTAGAACCCGTAGAAACGATGAATATGCCCTTATGAATCCGATTATTTCCGTGAATAATGATGACCTGCTTCAGCATCCGGAGGTAATCCCGCTCCTAGAGGGCTTGTCTGTTAAGTGGGAGGAAAAGGAGAACCAGCGGGAATATAAGCCAGCTTCCGGCAAACTAATGCTCTTAATTAAACTCTTGCACGATCATCACCTTTCGTATCTGGTGCAGTATCCTTCCAAGTCCCGATCCGGATAGAGAACACTCAGTTATTCCCATTGGAGGCGGATTGTATCCGTTCAATTTGTTTTTTGAGCCCTTCTAGTTGGTAGAATAAGGAAATCTGTACGCTCTCCCCTTGGCCAGATGCTTTATTATAACGAGTGGCATAACGGTTATACCTACTCTTTAGTAAGGTCAGTGAGAGACTTTCATCCGTTTTGATCTTAAGTAGTTCAATAAACTGAGGAAGTTCCATGAGAAAAATATATGTCTCCTTTTACGAATTAGAGTGCACTAAGTAAATAGATTCAACTTAATTCTCTCAACTCTTCCTATCTCATCAGAATCCAATTGTTAGGCTCCCTGTTTTTTGGACAGTTGCTAAATCGAAAAACCGTAAACTTTAACGTTCGTATTCTGAGAATAGGAGAGCGTACTAATCGATATGGATTGCACACTAGAAAGGATTCTTCTATATCAACCTTTTGAATTTTGGAGTATTTCGGCCATCTTTCCTCATTACTGCTTAAAATACACCCGGAAAGTAGAGCCTACGTCTACCTGGCTTTCCACTTCAATTCTGCCACCGGCATTCTCCAGGATCTTCTTGACAATGTAGAGGCCAATGCCCGTGCCTTCCACGTGGTTGTGTAAGCGCTTAAACAGCGCGAATATCTTCTCTTCCTGGCGCATGTCCATGCC
>JAUJON010000223.1 GCA_030447595.1 Thermosynechococcaceae cyanobacterium YX3bin19 | reverse complement strand
ATGCAGATACTGAAAGTTCCACAAACGCGCAACTATGCCATTGCCGTACTAGCTGTTGGAGTTGTACTGGGAGTGAAGCTGCTACTATTCCCCTTTATCGGCATAGGAACTCCTTCTTTACTATTTTTTGCTGCTGTGATGGGCAGTGCCTGGTACGGGGGGGTGGGCTCAGGGCTACTAGCGACTGTTTTGGCTACTTTGGCTGGTTTATTTTTCTTTATACCGCCGTTATTTTCGCTAGCCGTGGGTTTGAACGGCCTCATCCAAGGGAGCACATTTGTCCTAGAAGGACTGTTCATCAGCTTGCTCTGTGGGACGGTGCACACTGCTAGAAAACGCGCTGAGGTCAATATGGGGCAGGCGCAGAGGCATCTGCAAGCCTTACGCCAGAGCGAAGCCCGGTTTGGTTCCTTAGCTCAGTCCAAACTGATTGGCATCATTTTTTGTAACTTAAGTGGCAAGATCACGGATGCCAACGATACGTTTTTGCAAATGGTGGGGTACAAGCAAGAGGACCTGCGCTCAGACAGATTTCGTTAGTCCGAGATGACTCCACCAGAATATCGTTCTCTAGACGAGTCGGCGATTAAAGAACTCAGGAGCTCTGGGGTTTGTACGCCTTTCGAGAAGGAATACATTCGTCAAGATGGCAGCCGGGTTCCGATTCTGCTTGGTGCCGCTTTATTAGAAGGCTCGCAACAAGATTGTATCTGCTTTGTCCTTGATATTGCTGAGCGCAAGCGCCTGGAAGCGGAGCGCAAGCGGGCAGAAGCGGCACTGGGCGAGAGCGAGAAACGATTTCGCATTATGGCAGACACAGCTCCTGTGATGATCTGGACATCGGGGCCTGGCAAGCTCTGTAACTACTTCAATCAACCTTGGCTCGACTTTACGGGTCGGACCCTGGAACAAGAGCTAGGCAACGGCTGGGCTGAAGGCGTCCATCCTGACGACTTGCAGCAGTGCCTCAATACCTATGTCACTGCCTTTGAAGCCCGTCAAGACTTAAGAATGGATTATCGCTTGCGGCGCTTTGATGGGGAATATCGCTGGATTTTGGATATAGCTGCCCCCCGGTTTACCACCGATGGCAGCTTTGTCGGGTATATCGGCTCTTGTATTGACATTACCGATCGCAAGCGGGCGGAGGCAGAACGCGAGCAACTACTTGAGCGTGAGCAGGCAGCCCGCGCTGCTAGCGAAGCAGCACGTGCTGCAGCAGAAGCAGCAAGCCGGATCAAGGACGATTTCCTTGCCACCCTCTCCCATGAACTGCGTACCCCCCTAAATGCGATGGTGGGATGGACACAGCTACTGCGAACCCGCAAGTTTAATGAAGCAACTACGGCCCGTGCCTTAGAGACCATTGACCGCAATACCAAGTCCTTGGCCCAACTGATTGAAGATCTGCTAGATGTCTCCCGTATCGTCACTGGCAAGCTGCGTCTCAATGCCCGTCCTGTGGAAATGACTCCTGTGATTGAGGCTGCAATTAATACAGTCCTTCCGGCAGCGGCGGCTAAGAACATTCGGATTCACAAGGCTCTTGAGCCTGCAGCGGGACCAGTTTCAGGAGACCCCGATCGTTTACAGCAAGTCGTCTGGAATCTCCTTACCAACGCAGTCAAGTTCACCCCCAAGGGGGGACGGGTGCAAATCCGCCTGGAGCGGGTTAACTCCCAGATTGAAATTACCGTGAGCGACACCGGCCAGGGCATTCAGGCTGAGTTTCTGCCTCATATCTTTGAGCGCTTCCGCCAAGCTGACAGCACCATCACTAGGTCCTACGGTGGTCTAGGCTTGGGGTTGGCAATTGTCCGTCAACTGGTAGAACTCCATGGTGGGAGTGTTCACGCCCAAAGTCCAGGAGAAGGGCAGGGGGCGACATTCATAGTCAGTCTCCCGCTTATGGCTGTCTGGGAGACACAGGATACACGGGTACACCCTACCGCTAGTAGTGAGGAGTTGTTCGACAACCCTCCTTCCCTGAAAGGCTTACAAATCCTTCTGGTTAATGATGAGGCAGATACCCGTGACTTAATTACCATCATCCTGGAGCAGTATGAAGCCAAAGTAACGGCGATCGCTTCAGTTCAAGAAGCCCTGGTAGTAATTGAGCAGATGCAGCCAGACGTGTTGATCAGTGACATTGGTATGCCCGGTGAAGATGGGTACACGCTAATTCGCAAGGTGAGAGCTCTACAGCCAGAGCGAGGAGGGCAGATTCCAGCAGTGGCACTGACAGCCTATGCCCGAATGGAGGACCGGACCCGCGCCCTTGCCGCAGGTTTCCAGATGCATGTGCCCAAACCTGTCAAACCAATTGAGTTAACGACAGTCGTGGCCAGCCTCGCTAGACGAATTGGCATTTGAGTAGTGATGTCGCACTGACGTTAAGGAATCATCGGCACCAAAATTTCGCCGGTGTGACCGCTATTGTTATAACGCTCCAGCACGTCCTGGGCGATCGCTCGGCCTTGTCCAACCATGACCAATGCTACACAAGCTCCGCCAAATCCTGCCCCTGTCAGGCGGGCCCCGAACACTCCAGAGGTTGACTGAAGCAGGGCTACCAGGGCATCCAGTGCGGGTACAGAAACTTCGTAATCATCCCGTAGGCTGGCATGGGAGGCATTCATGAGCTCACCAAAGTACGTTGCTGACACGCCTTGCAGCACCTCCAGAACTCGGTTGTCCTCCCTGACGACATGGCGCGCACGCTGTCGCAACGGTTCCGGCAAACCTTCTACAGCTTGCGGATCAGTGATATCTCTAAGAGCTTGAACGCCTAACAGCCGTGCTGCTGCCTCACATTCAGCGCGACGCTGGTTGTATACACTGCCGGCTAGCGTCCGCGGAACGCCGCTATCGAGGACCACGATCTCTGTATCGACCGGCAAAGGAATCACTCGGCGTTCCAGGGTGCGGGTATCGAGGAATAAGAGGTGCTCAGTGTCAGCTAGACTCGATGCCATCTGGTCCATAATTCCCGAGTTTACCCCGGCATACTGGATTTCCGCCTGCTGTCCCAGCTGGGCAATCCGCACGTCGTCAATATCAAGTTGTAATAATTTTCTCAGC
>JAUJON010000222.1 GCA_030447595.1 Thermosynechococcaceae cyanobacterium YX3bin19 | reverse complement strand
GAGGTCCGCAGTAGTGATCATAATTAGATTTGTTTCCGGTTTGGAGAAGTTTTGTTGATGGCTGCTGAAGCTATCAACGAAACGCAATGGCCTGTTATAGAAGCGGTCGGCTACGTAAATGAAATTCGAAAAAGAGCCAGGAACCATGCAGGCATCCTTACAAATTTCCCACAGGATGTCAGTGCAACTATATCACAACAAGATTTCCGGGAGCTTATACGGCAAGAAAGAAGACTGGAATTAGCTTTTGAATACAAACGCTGGTATGATATCAAGCGATGGGGAATTTTGACGGAAGTGTTTACCGGACCCCTTTCACTAGAGCCCCATGTAAATGTAGATCCAAGCAGAGATTATTTGTTTCCTATACCCGGGCAGGAGCTGATAAGAAGCCCTAACTTATTACCACAGAATCCAGGCTATTGATTGCTCACAAAGTAAAAGAACACAAGCCCAATAAAAGGGTGAAACTGATACTATATCCAATGTCTATACATTCTCTCATCAATAGCGTATTTTTTTATTCACGTCTCTTGTTCCTGGATGGAAAACGCCTGGGGTGTCTGATTTTAGGCATAAGTGTTGGTATAAATGCTTTTGCTCAAAAGAAAAATAAAGTCAACAACAAGCCTCATGTGGTCATCATCATGGCCGATCAGCTCCGGTACGATGCTATCGGTCCGCATACGCCTCATATTAATCAATTAATACAGGAAGGCGTTCAGTTTACCCGTTCTTATTGTGCCTCTCCAATTTGCGTGCCTTCTCGGGGTTCCTTTTTTACAGGCAAATACCCCAATGAAACCGGCAGCATACTGAATCCCTGGGAGCCAAAAGATTCCAAACATGGACTGGTGAATAGTGGAATCAGTAATTTATATCAATTGCTGGAAAAGGATTGGGATAGCTGGCATACCGGTAAACAGCATTTCCTGACCGTAGATAAGATAGATGAACAGCCAGAATCAAAAACCAAATGGTTGTCTGTAGAAGAAGGATATGACAAATATTTGAAAGAAAACGGAAAAAGAAAACCTGGGGGCAGCCACTTCAAGGGCGATGTACCAGAGATGGCCTCTGGAAAAATCACGCGGATAAAAAGTTACTCTATTCCAACAATAGGCGTATACGAACCCGGATTTGATTTCTTTTATGATGGGTATATTCTTAAACAGTCGCTGAAGGCGCTGCGCAACCGTGATAAAAGCAAACCACTCTTGCTCAATGCCATGCACCTGGCACCTCATCCACCGCTGGATGTGCCGGAGCCGTGGTACTCAATGGTAAAAAATCCGAAAATACCTCAGAACGTGGGCAAATGGTCTACGGATCAATCGCCTCTGCAACTCTACAACCTGACCGGCGTGCTTGGCAACCGGTATAGCAGGGAGCAATGGAGCCAAATATGGCCTGTCTATTTAGGGCTTGTGGGCTTGCTGGACTACTGTGTGGGTGAAACGGTCAAAGAACTCAAAGCCCAGGGAATGTATGACAATACCCTGATTGTGTTTACTGCCGACCACGGGGAGATGCTCGGTTCACATAACCTATGGCAAAAAATGTGCATGTATGAAGAATCCAGCCGGGTACCGCTGATCCTGAAATTTCCTAAAAGCTATACGCCTCATACAAAAACCAGCGACCAGTTGGTGAATAATATAGATGTATTTCCAACGCTTTGTCAATACCTGGGCGTATCACCTTCTAATCCGGTTTCGGGCCTTTCTCTCATGCCAGTAGTGGAGGGAAAAAAACTATCCCGTGATCGCATCTTCATTCAATTTGATGGTAATGGAGCCCGAGGCAATTTTCAGCGGTGCGTGGTGGAAGGTGATTATAAGTTGATTGTGGATATGTTTAAAGATGAGCTGTTTCTGGAATTGTACAATTTGCGTAACGACCCTCAGGAATTAGTCAATTTATCTTTTGAGGAGATACATCACGAACGGATCCAGGCGCTCTTAACTCATCTAAGAAAGCATATGCAGCAAACCGGAGATCTGCTCACCGTTCCTGATGATGCATATGCCAATTTTATTGCAGCGTATGCCCCTTTTAGAGAAAGGAGCCATAGCCGTTGAGCAGTACATAGATCTAATTAGTTAGTGAATAGGTACGTATTTTCAAAGCTATTATAAGAAGTATTTGTTGTCTTATGTAGAACAGATACTTCTTATACAAAACCTTTATTGGGATTTATTTATAAGCGCAAAAATAAAGAAGATCATTATTATAAAACAGTAACCACTTAAAGCAGACAATGTTATGAAACCTATTCATTTAAAAAACACTAATCTTTTATTTAAAATGATAGGGGCCATAGTGGTGGCTATTGTGTTTACCCTTTCTGATGCCAAGGCGCAGACCTATCTGGATAGCATTGACTTTGAAACTGGCGACTTTACTCAATGGAGGGAAAAATGCGCTGGATGCGGGCCCGACCACAATGGACTTTCGCCTACCATAGAGTCCAATATTGTGCACTATGGCAAGTTTGCAGGTAAGTACGTCATGGAAAACACGGAGCGCACTGAGTCGGGTGGTGTGCAACACGCTATTTTTGATGAGGAAATATGGTTTGGCTGGTCATTATATATACCCGAAACCTGGCAAAGTGGCTGGTCGTCTACGGTATCTCAGATTCATGGAGGTGGACCTAATTTCAAAACCTGTGGTGGTGGCACATTCCATTTGAAAGCACATGATAACCAATGGGGATACTGGTTAAGAAATGCAGGAGCTAACAACGAAGATAAATATAATATAAAACCTATAAGAAAAGGGGAGTGGACTACTTTTATCGTTAGGGCCAACATGTCTAAAACCAATGGCTATATCTACCTTACTATCAAAGACAGTCAGGGCGAGCAAACCTTTACGGTAGCATCCAGTGGACAAACTGTTCAGGAGTGCTCGGGTGCATGGTTTTTTAAAGCAGGTGTCTATGCGGGTACTCCACAAGGAGCTACTCTTTATGTAGATGAAGTAAGAGTAGCCCGCAATGCTTCACGCAAAGACGTAGATCCGGACATTATACATAATGTTCCAAATCATACGCCGACAATGTATCAAAAATTTAAATT
>JAUJON010000221.1 GCA_030447595.1 Thermosynechococcaceae cyanobacterium YX3bin19 | reverse complement strand
CCCTCGCAGAGCCCTTTGGCTACTTGGGTCTCTCTTCAAAATCGTCTCGAACGACTCAAGAGCCTTGTCCTCCATGTTCAGAGCCAAGAGCGATATGCCCCTGCCGTAAAGGCTAACCAAGTCATCCGGCCGCAGTTGCAACGTGGCTTCGTAGGCGTCAAGCGCTTCACGAAAACGCCGCATCCTCAGTAGTGTTTGAGCGAATGAGCGAAGGGAATCGGTGAAGTTTGGAGATGCCCTCAAAGCCTCATTGAACGCTTCCACGGCCTCTTCGTCCCGACCAACAGCGCTTAACGCTAATCCTTTCACGTGGAGGGCGCGAGAAGCATATTGCTTGGATCCCTGCACGTTGGTAAGGACTTCAATTGCCTCGGCCGAGCGATTAATAGAGTGTAACGTCATTCCTTTAATGAGGAGCGCGAATTCTTCGTCAGGCTTTTCCTTCAGTGACGAATCGATGACTTCGAGCGCCTCAGCGTATCGTTCCATACGGAAAAGCACGTAGCTCCTAGGAGTAAGGGCCATAAAGTTATTTGGAGAGATCTTGAGCGAGTCCTGAAAGCATTCCAGAGCAAACTGGAGGGACTCGGACCGCTCCAGAACAGTGGATCCAAGGTACAGAAGACCGAACGTGTCCTCTATGCTGTTTAGCGCTACCTTAATCGCATCGTACCTCGCGACAGTTCCGCCACTCTCTGCCAAGGTAACCACGTTAGGTCCAATGTACGCAGTCTCCGGAATTGTCGGATCTTGTCTACTGGGGCGGTGTATGAATGATGCGTCCGCGAGGCCGTCGAGTTCATCACCCAGGAATGGGACAATTCGGTCAAGGGCATGAGTCAACGTTGCAGTCAATCTGATGTGAGTAATAGGCAGCACACCAACGTCAGTCAGTAATTGCATCGCTCGCAATACATCTTTTTGCGAGGCCGGCAAGGTGTCGAACCGGCTGCGTTGGTATCGAAGCGCCTCCTCCATAACGATCGAGCCTGGAGTGGGGTATTCGGTTCCTGTCTCGGGGTTCCAGTCCAAGCGACCAGCGCTCTTCGCGACTAACTCCTTCTCTTCAAGAGTCTGTGGCATCAGCGTCAACTTCAAGGGAATATCGTCATACAGGCGTCGAATATTGCTGTCCACAGCGTCTCGGACGGCTCTCAGCTCTGCCCCATCTCGACAGGTTGCAGCAATGGCCCACTGTGAGGCCAAACCCATCCGGGCTCTGCCACAAAACAAGGAGAGATCTACTTGGGAGCCAACAAAATCGTTCAAATCGTCAAGGACTACAATCACCTTCCTAGACGAAATTAGTAGATCGAATACATCGGGATCCGGTACAGGACAGTCTTTTCTTGGACTGATGATGAATCCATCTTGGACACGTGATACGACTTCGTAGAGGGTTCTCGTCTTACCCATAGTTGGCTGGCCGAGGATCACGAAGTGCTTACTCGACTCCAGATGTTTTAGTAGCGAGGACTCCGTAAATATCTCGCCTTCATGCGAATAGCTTACGAGTTCTGCCCGGACAAGCTGACGAGGGATGTATCGGCGATAGAAAGGACGACGTCCTTGGTCGGGGTCCTCACCGCGCTCCAGGTACTGGAAACCAAAGTCGGTCGGCTCAAGGTCGGACACCGCTTTGAGGATCGCGAATTGCTCCCGAGCCTCATGAAGTTTGCGCTTGTCCTCGTCCATCTCGATCCGATTTCTAGCTTTGCGCTCCTCGGTTCGCTGTTCATTCTGCCGCCACCACGCAACGAAAAAAGCGACTACCAACATGACAAGCATCCATGGCCAGATGTCTTGCCAATCCCAGAGGCGATTTCCAAGAGGGCCAATTACTAAGACTGCAATTAGAGCCTCAGTGATCCGCCACCACGTTCTTGGGGTTTTGATGAGTTGGATCACCGCCTACCTCAACGTCCACCCAGTGTCGACAGTTCAATTACTAGTAGCTATCGTTTCGAGATGAGCGCTGCTGGCAATTGTGGCAGTTCGCAAGGCCTTGGCCACTGAATGAGGTTGTGATGCAAAACCCTCTATTTTCTAACAGACCGGTGTCAGTTCGATAGCTGTCAGCCCTCCAATGCGGGTACCAGATTCACCACGCGGTAGTGGTACATCTCTACCCCAGCAGCACCTCCATGCACTCGGAGGGTGACCACGTCAGACGAAGTCGGATGCGCTTCGGGAGTTGATACTCGGTGACCCCCCACTATCGATGATGCTGCGCATGGGATTGCCGCAAGCGGCAGGGCGAAACGTCGATTCAGCCCTCAATACCCTCTCGTTCTCATAGCTGGAATACCTGGAGAAGGGTACAGGGAGGCTCGAACAACGCAAAATCCTGGCGTCCGATTACCCTGTGTTGCACCTTACATTAGGCCATGACTCGCATCACTTCACAGTGACCAGCTGCCGCAGAGGCACCGGCTCCGTCAGTTTCTCGTCGCACTGCAAGACGTCATCCCGTGAGATGTCAAAGCCGTAAGCGATGTTCGCGAAGTCACATAGCGGTCCGGTAATGTGACAGTCATATCGAGGCACCGCCACCCCACCGTCACAGCAACACCCTTATGGATCCGGGCATTGTGACGACTGTGACGGTGGTGACGATGGTTTGCCTGCTCTCGTATTCTTTGCTTCCCCGGCCCCCTGCTCTCTCACACCCACTCCCATCACTATCAAAGAGAAGTAAGTCGACCGTCACTATCGTCACACCCTGCCACCTCGGTCAAAAAACCCCTTTGGATCCGGCAACCATGGTGTGACAGTAGCCATCGTCACGGTGCGTCACCCCATCGTCACAGGGAATCACCATCGGCAACGCACAGCTCGCCAGTGATCGGAAATTTCCGGGCCGACCTATCGAGATGCTATACTGAGAGCAACAACTGAGTGGTGGACACATGGGCCGCTGGCGCCGGGCAGAGATGCTCGACCAGTGGCTTTTTCAGTTTGTAATGAAAGAACGAACAAACGAACGAAGGGTCGTTGCCGTGACCACTGATGGCCTCGAGACGAATCTTGATGCGTTGACGCCTGACCCCCAGAACGCCCGGCGCCATGACGCCCGCAACCTTGCC
>JAUJON010000220.1 GCA_030447595.1 Thermosynechococcaceae cyanobacterium YX3bin19 | reverse complement strand
CAAGAGCCAAATTGGGGGACGATGCTTAACAAAATTGCTTACATACTCATCTCCTTTTATCTAGGGCAAGTAGTCACCCCTGCTGAGGCTGCACCAGCTGAAGCTCAATGTCAGCCCGTTGGTAAATTGGCTGTCTACTCAGGTCGCCAGGTCTCCACCCAGCCTGTCTGCCCAGGAGAGCGCCCAGCTCTAAAGTCTGGCAATTCCTATGAGTTCCTCTGTTACGTCACGACTGGGGTCTTCAGCTTTATTGGTGCGCGAGGATTGACCCTGCCGAACTGTAATCCGCCTGCTGCCCGACGCACCCCCTGTCCAACAGACGCGCTAGCTAGCTGCACTCGCAAAGGGCCAGGGGAAGATGCCAACGCGCCCAGGCTTATCTTGCCTTATGGCAAAGTCCTAACAGAAACTCGCCCTCTGCTAAAATGGACCGCCACGCCTGGAGTGAAGCAGTACGTTGTCAAGGTTGCTGGACCTGGGGTGGATTGGGGCAAGATTGTCACAAACGGCACAACGCTCCCCTACCCTGCCGGTGAGTTGCCCTTGAAGCATGGCAACGTCTACACAGTGGGAGTGGTTGCTCATCAGGATAGCACTCTGATCACCAGCCTCAAGACCCTCACCCTGCTTTCTCAGTCAGAAGTCCAACGGGTGAAGACGGCGGAGGAACACATCAAGCGTTGGAGATTACCCCCTGATAAAATGGCTCTTGAATTGGCGGCAATGTATGCGGCTAGAGGGCTACTGGATCAGGCAATCGAGGTCCTACAGTCCAGAGTTCAGGAAGAGAGCCAGGACCCACAACTCTATCAAAAGCTGGGTGATCGCTATCTGGAAGCAGACTTACCGGAGCTAGCTCAAAACCAATACGAGCAGGCCAAACAGCTTGCTCAACGAGCTTCTAATCTCACCGTTGTTGCTCAAGCAGAGGCGGGATTGCAGAAAGTTGCCCAGCTTAAAGCCAACCTCCGACGAGAATAAACCCACTCCAAAAGTAGGGATGGCTGGAGCTAGGATTCTCAAGCAGGGCGAGTTGAGCTTGCCGCACTGCTTCGGCTTTCAATGTGCCAGCGTTCAGTGCTTGGTAAAATTCCCCCATCAATTCAGCGGTTGAAGTTGCATCCACCAGCCAGAGGCTAGCAAGAGTGGAGCGTGCTCCGGCCTGAGTTGCTACTCCCGCGAGTCCTAAAGCAGATCGTCTGTCTCCTTTGGCGGTCTGGCAGGCGCTCAGCACCAGTAGCTCCAGAGAGTTCTCATCCCCTTGCATGGTGCCTTTGAGCAAAGTGTTGAACTGGCGGACATTAATCGCCTGGTTCCAATCCAAGATCACTGTTTCGTCAGGGTTAGAGCTGAACTTGCCATGGGTAGTGAGGTGCAGAATTGGAAACCTGCTGCTGTTAAGCGTCTGCTGAAGTCGAGCAATCGTGAATTCCTCGTTAAGAAGTTCTACTGCTGAGTCAACTTGTTGCCTGACATCTGCCACTTCAGTCACCACTTGGGGCAAGGGAGAAAGGTCTGCTGGGGCGTTTGGAGCGTTGAAACTGGGGCTTTTTTCGGAAAGCCCTGCGATAAGTGCCCTTCGTTGCTCCGGCTTGAGAACTTGCGGTTGCCGGAGCTGCGCACCCAATGCCACAGCAATACTGTAGTGCCGGACGAGGTAATCCTGCCCATCATGAAGCATGGACATGGGGATATTCTGCAAGGCGCTGTCCAGATTAAACACCAGCGTTCCTGTTGGTGGGATGTCCCCCCTTTCCCTGGCAGGCTCAAGCAGGAGCTGGTAGAGGGCTTGGCCCTGGGCTTGAATTGTTTGCGGGTCAGTATCCAAAAAATGTGGGTCCTGCACGAGTGCTAGAAGGTTATCAATACTAATCTTGAATTGTTCTGGATTGGGGGTGTAGCGGTGTAAAGAGCGATCAGAGGAGCGAACAATGACTTCGTACTGGTCTGCCAGAGAAATTACATGCACAATCGCAGGAAGATTAGCCTGATTCTGTAGCTGGTCTAGGGGAACAAGGTCAAGTTTTCCACATTGGAGGAAGTTCTCCAATTCAGCCAACTGCAGGCGTTCGTTCGTTTGAATGACTCGTTCTAGCTTTGGCTGCGGGGTGCTGAGCAAAAGCTGCATGTATTCCCGGTAGACTGGCACGATATGCTCCTGGAAAGAGAACTGGAGGTCTGGGTTGAGCGCCGCGAGGTCGCCTCGCACCTGGTCGAGGTTGTCAATTGCCTGCTGGTAAGCCTGGGTTGCTTTTTGCAACTCTCCTTGCTGCCGATAGAGCCGTCCCAGTTTATGCTGCCACTGATAGGCGATGTCAGGTGCCGATTCACTCAGACGTAGTGCCTGCTCCAGATAAGTTTGTGCTTGCTGAGGGGCCTCCGAGAGCTGGCCCAACACTCCTAAGCTGTTAGATTCTAGTTTTGGATTGTTCAGTGCTTGGGCAATTTGCAGCGCTTGCTGTGCCTGCTGGGTTGCCTCTGCCTTTTTGTGAAGCTTAGCCAAGCTCATGGCAAAATCCAGCCGCAAGTAGACTGCTTCAGCGGGGGACAGTTGATTGAAAGCCGCCGGGTTTTGCTGGAGTTGAACGAGTAAGGCCGGGACATGACCTTGCATTTCAGTTTGAAATGCTTCTAGTCCTGGCTCACTTGCTTGGTTGGCTGCCGCCCATTGTTGGGCATCTATTAGCAGGTTCAAGGCGTTGTACTGAGCCTGCAACTGGACAGGTTGGGAAGCCCCGGAGCTGCTTTGCTGGTAATACTTCAATGCAGAGCGGGCTTTGTTCTCAAGGGTCGTGAGGAGCGCCTGCTGTAGCGCTAAATCTCCAACGATTGCATACTGCTCCTGTGCCTGGTTATAAAAGGTGCGCTCGGTATTGCCCAGGCTTAGCAAAATCCGGCTCTTATCGTGATTGGCAGCAGAATTGTCGCTTAAGTTCAATGCTGTTTGCAAGACCAGCTCCGACGCCTGAAGTTGTCCCATTGTCCGGAGGACGGACCCCAGTTTCTGCAAACCCAGAATAGCAACAGATGCGGATGAGGCAGGAGAGCGTTCCCAGGCTTGCTTCAATGACTGCATAGGCTGCTTGGGAGGTGG